>JAITEA010000087.1 GCA_031282285.1 Helicobacteraceae bacterium | reverse complement strand
GCTTAAGTTTCTGCAAAAGCGCTACGCGAGTATTCTTGAGGGCGCGACAAACGAGGAGACCAGCGAGAATGACGCGATCGACGAGATCAAACGCAAGCTAGAGGCGATCGAGGCAAACGGCGCGAACGACGCGAAAACGCCCGCGCAATCGAGGCGATTTTCTCCGTCGGCAAGCTGGCGTTTTCGTTTAACTTCCAGAAAGCCCATAACGCCGCGTTTGCCCCGCCGCTCTTTGCGTAACTTCTGAAGCGTCCGCGTAAGCGCCGCAAAGCAAAGCGATCGGATCGTTTAGGTAACGCGACTATCGGCGCAAGCAAAAGCGCCGAAATCGACGCTAAGCGCCGTAAAATAGAGCGTTTTACTTGCGCTAATTTGCTAAATCTCTCGCCAAATTATTTGATCCGCTTAAAAACCGCCGCATACTTTAACAACGCGATACGCAATCTTTCGAGCGCTCAAAAACCGCTCTGGTTTAACGCGCGGAGGTTTAGCCCTCGCCGCAATATATAGCGCAACGCGGCAAACTCCGCGTCGGCGCGAGCTACAAACCCCGCGCTATCAAGCCTGCGAAAGCGCGATCGGCGCGGCGTAAATCGGCTTATCTGCCGTATTCGATCAAGCGCCGCCAGAGACGCTAAAATGTCCGCGAAAAGAAGCGTCGCTCCTACTTGCGTTGAATAAACTCAATAAATGATTGATCGCGCCAATTTTGCGCGTATTCAAAACAACCGCCCGTTTAATACGCGAAAATCTCGCCCGCCGCCGCGAGGACAAAGCGATCGGCGCAAAACGCGGCGATCTTATTTGGCCAAAACAAAGCGCGATCGGCGGCAAACGCCTACGACAGCGCGGCGATCCCGTCGGTTGGCGAACTGGCGCTCGCGTATAGCTTCCTAGCGGTTCGCCCCGCAAGATAACTCAGCCGCCCCGCTATCACGGCGTTTTTCATCGCCTCCGCCATCAGGATCGGATTTTGAGCCAGCGCGATCGCCGTGTTTGTCAGCACGCCGTCCGCGCCAAGCTCCATCGCGATCGCCGCGTCCGAGGCGCACCCGACGCCCGCGTCCACGATCACGGGAACCTTCACCGCTTCTTTGACAAATATCACATTAAAGCGGTTCTGAACCCCCTGCGCGCTGCCGATCGCGCTCGCAAGCGGCATCACCGCCGCCGCGCCCGCGCTCTCGAGCCGCCGCGCCATAATCGGATCGTCGGTCGTATAGACCATTACGCTAAAGCCCTCTTTGGCGAGGATTTCGCACGCTTTAAGCGTTTCGATCGTATCGGGATAGAGCGTTTTTGCCATATCGCCGATCACTTCCAATTTGATCAGATCAATGCCCGTCGCCTCCCGCACCAGCCGAAAGGTCGCTATCGCCTCATCGGCGCTCGCGCACCCCGCGCTGTTTGGCAGCAGTTTTATATCGGTATCTTTGAGATAATCAAGCAGATTCTCTTCGTTGGGGTTGGTGATATTCACGCGCCTGACCGCGACCGTGATCAGCCCTGCGCCGCTTGCGATCGCCGCCTCGCGCGTGGTTTTGAAATCCTTATATTTGCCGCTGCCCACGATCAGGCGGCTTTTGAGCCTCAAAGCGCCAATGCTAAGCGTATGCATAAAAACTCCTAAAACGGCGATCTTAGCAAAGGCGCGATTTAGCCGCGCCAAAAGTTAAAAAGATTAAGACAGAGGAAGGAAAGACCGCCGATCGGCGGCAAATGCCGCGATCGGTTCGCGCCGAGCGCAAAGAGGCTTAACGATTAGTTGATACTAATCTGTTTTGCGCCTTTGGACTGGACTTTTGGAAGCGTCAGCGTTAAAACGCCGTTTTTATACGCCGCTTCGATCGCGTCCGCGTCGGCGTTGTCGGGCAGGCTGAAGCGCCGCTCGAACCGCCCGTAACGGCTTTCGAGGCGGTAGTAATCCTCCTCCTTGATCTCGCCTTCAAACTTCCGCTCGCCGCTGATGTTGAGCGCGTTGTCTTTGAGATCGACGACGATCGCGTCTTTATCGACGCCCGGGAGATCGAGCGAGATCAGATACGCCGCGTCGGTTTCGCGCACGCTGACAGAGGGGGTGAAGCTGGAAAGATTGGGCGCCGCGTCGCTCTTATCGCCAAACGCCTCTATAATATGGCGGCGAAACTCCTGAAATGGATCAAATCTTTGGACTGTCATCTGAAACTCCTTGCGATGATTTAGCGCTCTATTGGTTCAAGCGCTAAGGTGATTATACAACATTGAGCCTCACATTGTCAAGTCTTTTTAGGAAAATTATGCAACTTTTTGCGCGAAGCGGCAAGACCCGTTCGGCGGCGGTTGGCAAAGAGGCGCTAAAATAGCCAATAAATTAGGAGTTTTATGGCTACTGCGCGTCCTTTTATCTTTATCAGCTACGCCCACGAAAACGCGCGGATTGTCTCATCAACGGTCAATCGGCTGAACGCTATGGGCTACAATATCTGGTACGATCGCGAGATCGGCATCGGCTCCGCGTGGACGGACGAGCTTGCCAAGGCGATTACGGATTGCGCGGTTTTTATCGTTTTTATCTCCGTGGAATCGGCTATATCGCTCTTTGTGCGCAGCGAAATTGAGTTTGCCTTGCGCGAACGCAAAACTATCGTACCGATCTATCTTGACCCGATCGATAAACTGCCGCCCGGGTTGGCGCTGGGGCTGAACTCGATCCAAGGCGTCGTGGGATCAAGCTCCGCCGCAATCGCCGACAAACTCGGCGCGTGGTTCAAGCAAAACAAAATCCCCAAAGCCTCGCCCGATCGCGCCAAAAGGATAAGAAGGCGCGTTCTGGCGGCGAGCGTTCTTTTGATCGCCGCGCTTGCCGGCTTGACCTACGCGGCGGCGCGGTTTCGCCCGAATATCGAACCATATTTGCAGATCGCGGCAAAAAAGAGCGCGCCAGCGGGCGCGATCGCGCTCGACAAGGAGCGTTACGCGCCCGCCGAGCCTCTGGCGATCAAAGCCGACAAAGCCGCGCAAAAGCAAACAACCGGCGGCGCGATCGCCCTAGTAGCCCGCGCAGGCGCGCCGGACGACGAGATTATCGCTTCAAAGGAGAGCAAGAACGCGAGCGGCAAAATTATCCTGCGCGCCCCGGGGCTGGAGGGCGAATACGAGGCGAGGCTCTACGCCAAAAACAGCGGATCGCTAATCGCGATCAAGCGCTTTGTCGTCTCGGGAACGGCGTTTGGCGGCTGCAAAGTTGGCGCCAATAAGCGATCCTATACGGCGCGGGAAAAGATCGTAGTAAAGATCGGCGGCGTGAAAAAAGACGCGATCGACAGCCGTATGACGGTGGGATTGTGGCGCGTCTGGGAGGGCGGCGACAACGCGATCGAAAAGAAAATTGTCGCCAAGCAAAACGCCTCGCTCTCCTTTTTCGCGCCAAGCGCGATCGGTCGTTATGAGATTAGGGTTTATAATAACGCCGATATTCTCGCCGGCGCTACGCTGATGGCAAAAACCTCGATAAGCGTTCGGAGTTTAAGCGAGTAAGGATCGCAATTATGTCTCAAAAACGCACCGCTTCGTACGCCTTCGTCAGCTACGCCCACGATAACGGCGGCGTCGTTCTGCCTGTGATAGAATTGATCGCCGATAAAGGTTTCTCCGTCTGGTACGACAAGAGCATCAATCTCTCCTCCACTTGGACCGACGAGGTGGCGCGGGCGATTTTGGAGTGCGATATCGTGGTCGCCTTTATCTCCAAAGAGTCGGTCGCCAGCAAATACGCGCGAAGCGAAATCGAGTTCGCGCTGAACAAGGGCAAACCGATTATCCCCGTCTATCTCGACGGCATAGAAACGCTGCCCCCGGGTCTGGCGCTGGCATTAAACGCCACGCAGGGCGTCGTGGGCAAAAAGGACGCCGCCGAGATCGCAAACCAGATTTGCGCGGGGCTGGAGTTCAACGCCTTGCGGCGCGAGAACAAAGCGATCGAGCGCGACGGGGGCAAGAGGCGCGTTTGGTCGCCATTAAAGATCGCCGCGTCCGTTTCAGCGCTTGCGTTGATCGCCGTCGCCTATCTGCTCTTTCGCGGCGAATCGTACGGCGCGTACGAGATAACGCTGGACAAAAAGATATATCTGCCCGCCGAGCCGATGGGCGCGAAGGTGTCGGAGATTACGCGGGAGATGATCGATAGCCGCGCGATCGTCGGCGTGTGGGACAAGGGCGAAAACGATATAGCAAAATACCGATCGTACGGCTTTATCGACGATCCCAACCTGCGGCTAAGAGCGCCAAGCGACGCGGGCGATTACGAGGCGCGAACCTACGAGTCGCCAAAGGCGAATCCCTCCTTGCAAAGAAGCGCCGCCGCGTTTTCCGTCGCCAAAAGCTCTATGGGCGTTTTCGAGGTTTCGATCGACGCGAACGAATACGAGCCAAAAGCGCCGATTAGCGTAAGCGTCAGAGGCGCGAGCGCAAAGATGATCGCCGATAACGCGATCGTGGGCGTTTACGAGGCGGGAGCGCCCCCTTCGGAGTTCTGGCAGTATGTGATAATCAAGTCCGCGCTGTTTAAGGTCGATCTGGACGCGCCGGAGGAGATTGGCGAGTACGAGATTAGAGCCTATACCAACAACGATATTAAAAGCGCCGAAACGCTGGTCGCTGTCGTCAAGTTTTCGGTGGTAGATCAATGACGCTTAGCGCGATCGCCGCCTTTGACGAAGCTGTCGTCCAGTGCCACGACGCGCCCGATCCCGACGCGATCGCGTGCGGTTTTGCCCTGCTGACCTTTCTGCGCCAAAAGGGGGTTAAGGTCAGGCTGATCTACGCCGGAGCGCGGATAACGAAGCCCAATGTGGTTTTGATGGTCGAGGCGCTAAAGATACCGCTGGAGAGCGTATCCGATCTGCCGCGCCCAAAACTGCTGATCACCGTCGATTGCCAGTATGGCGCGGGCAATGTTACGCGCTTTGAGTGCGATCGCTTCGCGGTGTTTGACCATCACAGGCGGGAGATTCCAGATTCGGACGATCTGGTGATTATGCCGCAGCTTGGCAGTTGCTCGACGCTGATTTGGGATTTGCTGCGCAAAGAGGGCTTTGATTTCGCGGCTAATCCCGCCGTTACCACCGCGCTGGTTTACGGCTTGGTAACCGACACGCTCGAGGGCGCGGAGTCGCGCCACCCGCTCGATCGCGATCTGGAGGAGTTCGGCGGCGCGGATTTGACGCTGATAAAAAAGCTCAAGAACTCCGCTTTGACGATGAACGATCTGCAAACCGTCGCGCTCGCGCTTTCCAAACCGCGACTGATCGGAACGATCGGTTTGATGCGATCGGACGCCTGCGATCCCAATCTGCTGGGTTTTGCCGTCGATATCGCCAAGCAGGTGGAGGGCTTTGATTCGTGCGTGGTTTACGCGCCGCACAACGCGGGCATAAAGCTCTCAATCAGAAGCTCCGTGCGCGAGGTGATGGCAAACGAGCTTGCCGCGTTTATCACCGAAGGGGTGGGCAGCGGCGGCGGCAATCTGGAAAAAGCGGGCGGCTACATCGCGTTTAGTATGATGACTGGGGTTAGCGCCGAGCAGTTTATAGCGGCTAGGATCAAAGATTATCAGACGCGCTACAACTTCGTTTACGCTGACAGGCACGATATCGATTTCGCCGCTATGCCAAGCTACCGCAAACTGCCCGTCCGGATCGGTTTCGCGCCGACGATCGATATTTTCGCGGAGGGCGAGCCTATCTGCGTCCGCACGCTGGAGGGCGACGTGGATACGCAATCGTCCAGAGATATCTATCTGATGATCGGCGTCGAGGGCGAAATCTATCCGATACGCAAAAGCCGTTTTGAGGAGAGCTATACGGTATTGCCCGATCCCTATGTTTTGACTACGGACTACGAACCGACGATTATCGGCAAGCGATCGGGGGAGAAAAAGCGGATTGTCCCCTCGGCGCGAACCTGCGTCGCTAAAGCCAAGAAGATAATCCGCGCCGCGCCGTTAGCGCGCGACGCCAAAGTCTTCACCGCGTGGGATACGGCAAAATACTTTTCGGGCAGGATCGGCGATTATCTCGCCGCGCCAAACGAGGATTTCGGCGATCTGTATATCGTTAAACGAGAAATTTTCCACAAAACTTACGAGTTGATATAGCGCGCCTACTGCCTATTGACGGCGGAAACTTCGCCCGCCACCAGCGTTTTGCCGTCGAACTCCAATACATGGTTTTCGCCGTCGTCGATTCTGGACTTTTTGTTGAGCATATACTCGTTCTCCTCGAAGGAGAGATCGTAGTTATAAAGATGCAACACCACGAAGCGCGACACGGGGATCGTCGTGATATGCGCGCTGTTGCTGATCACCTTCAGCGACGAGGGGCAAGAGACGATCGCGTTCCACACGAAATACTCCGCTTGAGCGCGGATATAGGTAAGCTCGCCCAAGATCACGCCGTCGATCGTTTCGGCGTTGATGACGACGCCGTGTTCTTTGAGGATTTTCGCCGCTTCAAAACGCGCCGCGTAAGAGTTGCGGGCGCGATCGACCGCTTTGGCGATCATATCTTTGTAGATTTGCTGAGTATCCTGATAGATAATCGCGTCAATAGTCTTGCCGTCTATATAAACGGAAAACGACTCCTCTTTCAGGCAAAACTTGGAATCGCCCGCGAGCGACCGCTCTACGCGCAACTTTAACTCCGACAAAAACTGCAGCTCTGGAATCTCTTCCTCGGCGCCAATCTCTTTGTCTTTTGACATATATATCCTTTGTGATTTAGCTGAACAAAACGCGCGATTATACGCCAAAATCTTGAAACCGCCCTCCCGATTACCGCGCCGCGCCCGTCCGCGCCCGCTTCTCTTGCCGTTTCGCGCCTGTTCTGCGCCCGCGTTCTCGCCTTCGCCGGTTTTGGCTAAAAGCGCGACGCGCGGGCGTCATTTTACGGCAAGCGCTTTTGCGCGGCTGTAGCGTAAAACCGCGATTGATATATCCTTAAATACCAGCGCGTAACCGATCGCGAACAACCCGCCGCCAATACGAGATAGCGGATCGTAAAACAGTCCCGCGATCAGAAAAACGATAGAGGCGCAGTGGAAGATCATCTGAATATATATGGCGTTTTTGGATATAAAATCGCTCATCATAGGTATATCATTTAGCGTAATAGCGCTAAGATGAAACCACGATAGAAACGGGATAATCTTATAGATCATAGCGTTGATAAGCGAAAGCGCAAAGCCGCCTATAAATAGTATAGCTAGTATCGCCTCGTTTTTTCCGCCGCCAATAAACAAAAACGGCGCCGAGGCGATCAAACAGCACATAGCAAACCGCCAGTAACAAAGCGACGGATCGCTTACTTTGCGCTTTCGTTTATATATTCTATCAAGCGTGATAACGCCAAACATCGTCAAAACCGCCGCCGCGCATATTTTGACGACCAAAACGGCATAAATCAGATCGATTGACAGCAGCGCGAGAAACGACGCGATAATCAGCGTAAAATAGAGCAGCGGAACGCCAATCTGACAGCATATTTTGGGATATGGCGGCGTAACATAAAACATAGGCAAAACCTGTCTGGCTACGCCCATAATCAGCATCGAAATCCACATTATAAAACCCCAGCCAAGATGCAGATTAGACAGCGCGGAAGTCAGCGCGGTAATATTTTGCGTATAACGCGCCAGCGACAGATACGCGCCAAACGCAACGGTAACGCTTAACCCGATCAGCGCCAGACGGATCATCCATATAGCGGAGTTTTCAGACTCGACGCGATAGAGCTTATAAATAGCGATCGCGGCAAAGACGATCAGCGCCGTAAATAACGCGCCGCCGCCCAGCGCAAAACCGATCGGCTCGCCTTGAACAAACCCGAAACATAGCGCCAAAACGCCGATAATCAGCGCCGCAAAAATCCCGATCGACAACGCGTTAGCCGCTGGCAGCCGCACGCCCGCCACGACGGGCAGCATTTGAAAGAGCGCGCCGATCATAACCATACACGCCAGCCCGATCGTAACGATATGGGTCAGCGCGTAAGAAAGCGGCTGAAAACGATCGATCAACAGCGTCGATCCGTTCGCGGCGATCAGCGCGCCCGCCGCTACGCCAAAGAGCGGCGCGGCGAGAAAAAAGCGCAGGATCGCGCCAAACGGCGGCGCCTGTTCAAGACTCAGCCCGCCGGTATTCATACGGTTTGCTTCATTCGCTCTACCATTTCGTCCGCCGCCGCGCCAAACAGGCGATCGCCCATCGCGTATAAAACCGCCTCCTCCTTGCCGTTGTGCTGTTGGACGAGGAAAAGAAAGGTTTCCGAAATCGCCGCGAAACGCTTTTTGTCGTTTGAGGCGAGCGCGTTTTTCATCTGTTCCAGCAACGCGCGCATCTGCGCGTGTTCCGCCCGCATAGTCTGCGTGGGACCGCACTCCATTCGCGTTTTTGCCTCGAACTCGGGGAAAAATATCCGCTCCTCAATCTCAAAATGCCGCTCGTACGCGCGCGCCATATCCGCAAACCGCGCTTTGGCTTTGGCAAAATCCGCCTCGATCTCGGCAAATAGCGCGTCGCACGCTCTATGATCGGCGCTTAGATACGCTTTGATGCTCATTTACGCTCCTTTGTTGTTGAATATGCAATTCAATTATGCTCGCAAAACCGATCGATAAACGCCTATAAATTAACCAGCATTTAGGCAAGCCGCCTCGTTCGCGTTTATTGCCGCTCCGTCTGGTTTGTAGTCAAACGCGATCTCAAACAAGCCGTCGCTCGTCTGTTTAACGGCGATCTTATACGAGTTTTGCGCCCTCGCAATCAGCGCGTTTGGGCGCGAATGGTTGATCATAATAAGCCGCTTGTTTGGCGCGTCGATCAGCTTTAACGCTTCAAGCGCGCTTACCATCGGCGTCGGGCACGCTTCCGCGCTCGTATCAAAGCGCCATATCTCCGCGCCGTCTTGCTCGTAATGCAGATAGGGAACTTGCGAACCCTCAAGATAAAC
>JAITEA010000247.1 GCA_031282285.1 Helicobacteraceae bacterium | reverse complement strand
AAGGCGCGAGAGAAACCCCCCCTCCATCCCCCCTTGTCAGGGGGGAGGTAAGAAGGCGCTCAAACGCTCGTTTTCCAGCACAACGCAATTGATACTCCCCCTATGCGATCGCCGCTTTTCTCCGCGCCAACTCCCCCTTATGAGAGCGTCGCTTGCGCAATCTCGATTGCGGAGATTTAAATGGGAGTTTTGAGGACGAAATAGAAGCGATCGTCGTTGGTAAGGCTATTTTCAATCGCGCCAATTTCTACCAAAACGTCAAAGCGGTGCGCCAGTAGCAGATCAAACTGCATAGCGTAAGTTTTTTCCTCGATTACAAATCGGCTTTTGCCCATCTCCAGCCGATCGTAACGCGCAAGCGGCGCGATCGCGTGCAAACCAAGCGGCAAAGTCAAGCCGTAAAGCGGCGTATCGATTCTGGCGCTAAGCTCGCCGTAATAGCCTACGACGCGATCGGCGCGCAGACCGCTGGGCATATTTCGCAGCTCGTAATTAACGGGGTCGATCGGATAGGGCGGATTTTCCCGCGCGATAATCCACTCCTTGTTCGATCTGGCGTAGCTCGCGCCCGCGTTCAGGTAGGTCTGCCAAAAGAGCCTCGCGCCAAGATTGATCTCGGCTTTGAACGCCTGCTCCTTGCGCTCTTCGCGCTCCCCCCATCTGCCAAACAGCGCGATCCGCGCCGAATAGGCGCTTTTGTAGGCGTAAGGGTAGTTCAGCGCGTAGTCGTACTCAATCGAAGCGACGATCGGCGCGTTGTTTTTGTCGTCTTGATCAAATAGCTGCCGCGCCGTAATCGCCGTCCGATCGGTCTGCGACTGCGCGATCAGATAGCCCAGATAGACGCTCGCGCCAAAATCGCGTTCGTTCGTTCGCCGTTCGCCGCCCTCGCCGTAAATATCGCCGCCCCAAAATAGCAAATGGCGGCGGTTGTCGTAAGCCGCCAAGCCGTAGCCGTTTTCGTTTTTGCCGCCCGCGATCCGAAGCGAGTTAAACCCAAGCGGATCGCTGAAATACGCGTCGATCTGCCCCGTAAGATGGTATTTGTCGTCGTAGCCAATCTGCGGATAGATATTAGACAAAGCGATATTGCGAAGCTCGCCGTATGGTTTGCCGTCGATTGTCCCGTTAATCTCGCCGATCGTTTGCGGCTTGATATCGGCTATCCGCGGTTTAACGGGCTTACCCAGCGAAGCGCTAAATCTGGTAATTCGCGCTTCGTATCCCTCGCTCGTTACGCCGATCACCAGAAAATCTTCGCCGCCTATAAATCTAGCGTCGAGAATATTGTCGGCTTTGCCAAGCCGGATCACCCGATTGTTCTGGCGCAAAAACAGCCCGTTTCCATAGAGCGTCGGCGCGGTAAATAGCGCGCTGCCCTGCGGCAGAATATCGCACAGCGTCGCCAGAACGCGGACGCCGAAAAGCTCCGTTTCGTTTTTGTAGAAAATCCGCGCTCCGTCTTTGACGCGGATCGTATAAATATCGCCGTCCGGTCCGTAACGCGCGTTTGACGCCACAGCCGCGACTAGCCGGTCGTTTTCGTACAAAATCGCTTGAGAGAAGCTCGCGTCGGTTTTCAGATAGAGCCGTTTTCCCGCCGCGAAATCTTGCGCGATCTCGCCGTTGAAGGCTTCGATCGGCTTGCGGTTTTTGTCAAACAGCCCCGTTTCCACCCGATCGACGGCGGTGTAGCCAGACGCGGCGGTCGCGTAGCCGTAGTCGCCAAAAAACGGCTGTCCCGTCAGAAAATGCCCGTTGATCTCGGTCGTTTGCCTCGTTTTGCGATCGAGCCTGATTATGCGCGCGCCGGTTTCGCCGTCGGAGGCGTAAATATAAAGCGCATCGCCGTCCGCGCCAAGCGGCGCGTATATTTTGGACATAGCGATCGGCTCGCCCGTCTGTTCGACGAAAGCGTCCGCCTCGTTTTTGTAATCCGCCAGAAAGCCCTCGATCAGCGTTTCGTAACTCGCGCCGAAATGGCGTCTGAAACTTTTGTTCAGCAGCAGCGGGTTGATCCACCTCTGACCGTGTTCGGCGAAAAACCGGTTTGTCTTGTCCGCGCCGTAACGCGACGCGAGCCACGCCTGAAAAAAGCCGCCGACAATATATTTCTCTTCCAGATAGGGAAAATCGCGGTGGTTGTTGATCAGCCGTCTTGCGTTCAGTTTGTCCGCTTTCAGCAGCGCCAGAAACAGCGCCTTGCGAGCGCCGCTAAACAGCCGCCCTTCGCCGCTCAGCCGCGATTCGTTAAAGACGGCGTTGCCCTCCAGCAGCAGATCGGGCAGCAACTCGTTTGGATAAGTCCAGAGCGGGACGACGCCCGCAAATAAAGGCATATAGTTATTGCCAAAAACGCTTTGCAGCGCGGATGGGAAAGCGGACGCGGCGCTAAGCTGATAGAGGTGCGCGCCCTCGTGAAGGCTCAGCGTCCGCGTCCAGTCGCTAGAGCCGAAATAGTCGATATTCGCCGCGCCGCCGCTATAAAAAGTCATCGCCAGAAACGGCGAGTTGGAGGCGTAGGCGTTGGCGATCTGGTTTTGAAAGCCAAGCAGCGCGATCGTATGGCGCTTCAACCCAAAGCCGAAACTCGCCTCGTGCTCGCTCGCGATCTTTTGCCACAAAGCCGCCGCTCGCGCCGCTTCGTCTCGCGCGCTATTGGCGTAAATGATCGTCCCAAACGGATAGGTTTTGCAGAAATACTCCTCGTCGCCCGAAACGGCGGCAAGTAGCGCCAGCGGCAGTATAAATAGGATCAGCTTCTTGCTCATTTGATTTGCTTTAACCCGCGATCGCAAGCGGCGAAATATCGATCGCGCCCTTTTTTTGCGTTTTGCTAAACTCTACGATCAGCCCGTGAAAATAGGCGTAGGTTAGCTCCAAGCTCAGATTCAGCTTCGCCTGAACGCGATCGAACTCGCCTTCCACGCCCTCGATCAGCCAGCCCTGAATGTCGTCGTATTCGCCAAACTCCCTGCCAAGCGCGGCAAGCAATCTGGCGGTGTAGTTATCGACGACCATAACCGCCCTTTTGCAGCCGTAGCAGAGCACGCTGTCCGCGCTTTCGTAGCCGACGCCCTCTCGTTCAAGTAGCCAGCGGCGATCGACGCCAAGCGCGAAGCTCTCAAAATCGCCGAAATCCTCGATCGCTTGCTTTAACAGCGCGATAATCCTTTTTGCCTTCTGGTTGTAAAAACCAGCGGGCGCGATCGCGCTTGCCACAAGCGCCAAATCGGCGGCGGCGATCTTTGCCATACTATCGAGATTGAGCGCGAATAGGTTCGCCATCGCCCGCTCTACATTCGCCCACTGCGTTTGCTGCGTCAAGATCGCCTCGGGCAGAACCGCCCAACTCCCGTAGCTACGCCACCAGCGCGGATAACGATCGTCCGCGATCAGCCCAAGCGCGTCCAGCGCCAGCAGCAGATCGGCGCTCGTTTCAATCACCAGCCGCCTCCGTGGCGCAAAGAGATAAAACTTTCGCCGTCGTCGAAGGCTTTGATCTTGTAGCAATCGGCGCACAAACCATCGTCGTTTAGCTCGAATACGATCGCCTGAAAGATCGACCGCCCTTTGCCCGCCGGCTCAAAGCTCTGTTTCATACCCGTCGTATAGCGTCTGATAGGCTCCGCGCTATCCATTCCGATCACCTCGCTCAATACGCCGCAAAGCCCGATATCGCTCACGTAGCCCGTGCCGCGCGCGATCAGCAGATCGTCCGTTCCGACATGCGTATGCGTGCCGGCTATAGCGCCGACTTTGCCCTCAAGCAGCTTTAAGAGCGCGTTTTTTTCGGCGGTCGTCTCGCAGTGAAAATCGATGGCGATATGCTTTATCCCGTCGTTTTTCAGCGTCTCAAGCGCGGTTAGGATCGCGCGAAAAGGGTTGTCGATCACGCCCATATTGTGAAAGCCCATCAGATTGATAATCGCGGCGTTCTGCCCGCCAATTCGCGCGATCCATATCCCTTTGCCCGCCGCGCCGCTTGGAAAGTTGAGCGGGCGGATAATCGGCTTGCTCTCCATCAGCGCGATAACCTCTTTTTTGTCCCACGAGTGGTTGCCGCCGGTGAGCAGATCGACGCCCGCGCTAAACAGTTCGCAGGCGGTTTTCGCCGTAATACCAAAGCCGTGCGCGATATTCTCCCCGTTGGCGACGCAAAAATCGATCTTATGCTCCGCCCTTACGCGCTCGAGGCGGATTTTGACCGCGTCGCGCCCCGCCTTGCCTACTATGTCGCCGATAAATAACAGCCTCAATCTATTCCTTTTGCGAGTATTTTAACAGATCGCCTTCAACGCCGGCAAGGCGCCGCGCTACTCGGCGCGAGGAAATATGGGCGCTATAGGAAGCGATAAAGAGCTTGAATGCCGCAAACTTGGCGAAAGATTGTTGTTTTTCGGTTAGAATATGCCAATGTTATTGTTGGACAAGAAAGGATCGATCGAATGCCGTTACTTCAAATCGGCGCCGCAACGCGCCAAGATCAAGCTGGAAGCATAAACGCCAAGCGGCGAAGCGCCGTTTTCTCTCAGGCTTCGTTAAGCGGATTTTTCGCGGCGGCGCTGGTTTTGTTCCTAGCGATTGGCGGCGAAGCTTTTGCGGACGGCGCCCCTATAGCCGCTGGACGCGAACACTCTATATTTGTCGCCAGCGACGGCAAAGTTTACGCGACGGGGGATAACAGATTTGGTCAGTTGGGGCTGGGTCATACGCGCAATCGCGATCGGTTTACCGAAGCGTCGTCGCTTAAGGGCAAAAAGATTATCGCTATCGCGGCGGGAGCGGTTCATACCTTCGCCCTCAATAGCGACGGGAAGGTTTACGCTGCTGGAGATAGCGGATATGGCCAACTAGGAGTCGGCGATAAGAAGTATCGCAACAAGTTTGTCGCGGTATCGTCGCTTAACGATAAAAAGATTGTCGCTATAGCAACTGGAGGTTATCACTCGCTCGCTCTTGCCAAAGACGGCAGGCTTTACGCGGCGGGATTAAATGAAGTTGGTCAGCTTGGATTAGACGATAGGACCGATCGCTATCAGTTTACCGAAGTATCGTCGTTTAGCGGTAAAAAGATTATCGCTATCGCGGCGGAAGCGGCTTGCTCCTTCACTTTTGATAGCGACGGCAGGCTTTACGCGGCGGGATATAACGAATATGGTCAGCTAGGAGTCGGCGACAATAAGGATCGCAACAAGTTTGTCGCGGTATCGTCGATTAACGATAAAAAGATTATCGCCGTAGCCGCGGGTGACGATCGCTCTTTAGCGCTGGCAAGCGACGGCAAGGTTTACACGGCGGGACGCTATAGTTATTGGCTTGGATTGGGCGATATAGGACGCGGGACCAATCTCGACAAGTTTATCGAAGTATCGACGCTTAGCGGTAAAACAATTACCAATATTGCCGCGGGGAGCCAATATTCTCTCGTCGTTAATAACGACGGCAGAGTTTATGCGACGGGACATAACCGCTTTGGTCAGCTAGGACTTGGCGAGACGGGCGATCGCAATCGGTTTGTCGCGGCATTATCGCTTAACGGTAAAAAGGCGAAGGCTATAGCCGCGGGAAAGAAACGCTTACCCGCCGCCGATAACGACGATGCGGCGGAGTCGCTTGAGGGCGGAACTATTATCGCGATCGCCGCGGGAAGCGTTCACTCGCTTGCCCTTGATAGCGGCGGCAA
>JAITEA010000141.1 GCA_031282285.1 Helicobacteraceae bacterium | reverse complement strand
TGCGACTGTTCAAACAGCAAAAAGCTAATATCGCTTATCAGCGCTTCGTCCTCGATCGCGCCGATCTTTTGAACGATCTCGTGAGAGGGGTTAAGCTCTAAAATTGGCTTGATTTCTGGCGGCTGTATAGCGCCCATCATCTTAAACATCTGCTGCATCTGAACGCTCGGATCGTTTTCGTCCAGCACGAGGCAAGCGGGCGAGTTTGTAAGTACGGCGCTAATCTTAACTTCCTTTACCTCGTCGCCAAGCGCTTTTTTGACCTTTTGCGCGATCGGTTCCGCGGCTTTGATCGCCTCTTCGTCGCGCGTTTTGGGTAGATCGTCCGCCGCGCCAGATTTGTTGATCGCCTTAAGCGGTATCCCTTTGTATTCGTTGATCTGCGAAATAGCGATCTCGTCTATCTCGTCGTCCATAATCAACACTTCCAACCCTTCAGCCTTGTAAGCCTCCAAAAGCGGAGAGTTTCTAAGCAGCGATTCGTTCATTCCGGCGATATAGTAGATCGCCTTTTGATCGGCTTTCATTCGCTCTTTATACTCGGCGAAACCCGCCAAGCCGTCGTCTTTTGTCGTCTTGAAGCGAACCAGCTCCAGCAGCTCTTCTCTCGCGCCATAATCGCTGTAAAGCCCCTCTTTTAGGCAGCGACCGAACTCTTTATGAAACGCGGCGTATTTTTCCTTGTCCTCGCTTAGCTTTTTTATCTCGCCCAGTATCTTTTTAACCGAAGCGTTT
This sequence comes from Helicobacteraceae bacterium, assembly GCA_031282285.1. Taxonomy (GTDB): domain Bacteria; phylum Campylobacterota; class Campylobacteria; order Campylobacterales; family SZUA-545; genus JAIRNH01. Next base: position 1,956 of record JAITEA010000141.1, on the reverse strand, counting down.
TTGATGTTAGCTAGTATCTTATTTTGCTGTAAAATCTCGCGGCTTACATTAAGCGGCAGGTCCTCGCTGTCGATCACGCCTCTGATAAACCGCAGATAGGTCGGTAGAAGCTCTTTATCGTCGTCGGTGATAAAGACGCGCTTGACATAAAGTTTAACGCCCGATCGGTAGTCCATTCTGTACAGATCGAACGGCGCTTTGGCGGGGATAAAAAATAGCGTCGTATATTCCAGCGCGCCTTCGGCTTGCGTGTGGATTGTGGCGAGCGTTTCGCCGCTGTCGTGGCTGACGGTTTTATAAAACTCCTGATACTCTTCCAGCTTAATGGAGTTTTTGGGGCGTTTCCATAACGCCGCCGCGCTGCCTATCTGATCGTTTTTAGGCGTTTTGCCCTTCTCTTTGCCTTTGTCGTCGTACTCGACCTGATCGTATGCCAGAAATATGGGAAAAGGAATATGGTTTGAATATTTTTTGATAGCGCTTTCAAGCGTCCAGCGATTGGCAAACTCTTTGCCGTCCTCTTTGAGATTTAAGCGGATCGTAGCGCCGAAGCTATCGCGGTTTGTCTCTTCGATCGTATATTCGCCTTTGCCGTCGCTGATCCATTTATACGCCTTATCCTCTCCGGCTTTGCGCGTGGTAACTTCTATGGTTTCGGCGACCATAAACGCCGAGTAAAAACCAACGCCAAACTGCCCGATCAGATTGGAATCTTTCTTGCGATCGCCAGTTAGCTGCGCCACAAAGTTCTTAGTGCCGCTTTTGGCGATTGTGCCTAAGTTTTCGATCAGATCCGCCTCGTTCATACCGATGCCGTTGTCGCTAATTTCAAGCCATTTGCGATCGGCGGTATCGAAGCTGATTTGAATCTTAGGTTCAAAAGCGATCGACTTAAAGCGATCGTCGCTGACTGTCAAGAACTTGAGCTTGTCAAGCGCGTCGCTCGCGTTGCTGACCAGCTCGCGCAGGAAGATTTCGCGGTTGGAGTAGAGCGAATGGATCATCAGATCAAGCAGTTGATTGACCTCTGTTTGGAAAGCGTGTTTTGACATAGTATGCCCCTTTAGCGGTATTTTGGGGCGCATTATACCGCAAACTTGATAAGATTAGACTAAAGTTTTTTGATAGCTTTAGCGCTTGCTTTGAAAGAGCGCCAGCGTTTCGATCGCGCCAGATCGCGACGCGTAACGGGCGCCGCGCCGCGAGAGCGCTATAATTTACAAAACGCAATGGCGGGCAGATGGATAGACTTTTGACCCTTTTTTACGATCGCACGGGTATCCGGTTTGACCGCAAAAAAGATATGATTGTCAGCAAAATAGAGCGGTTTTTCGCCGAGCGCGGCATAACCGACGCGGTCAATATGGCTGAGCTGTTCGCAAATGATCGCGCCTGTTATCAGGAGCTTGTCAATCTGCTGACGGTCAATGAAACCTACTTTTTCCGCGAAATGGACGCTTTGGAGATTTTCGCCCGCGCCGCCGCGGAGGTCGAGGGGTTTTTCCGCGTCCTGTCCGTGCCGTGTTCGACGGGCGAGGAGGCGTATTCGATCGCGATCTTGCTGAACGAGGCGTGCGTTTCGCAAAACAGATACGAAATTACGGCGATCGACTTAAACAGCGAGACAATCGCCCGCGCTCAAGAGGGCGTTTATAGCGGCAGAAGCCTTGATCGCGTCGCCCAAGCGCGTTTGAGGCGCTTTTTTAAGCCGCTTGGCGGCGGCTCTTTTCGCGTCCGCGACGAGATTCGCTCCAATATCAATTTCCTGCAATGCGGGCTTTTTGATCCGCTCTTCGACGAGCTTGGCGGTTTTGATTTCGTGTTCTGCCGCAATTTGCTGATCTATTTTGATCAAGAAAGCCGCCTGAAGGCGGAAAAAGCGCTGTTTGATCGTATGAATACGGGCGGGCGGCTTTTTATGGGGCACGCGGACTTTATCAAGAACGAGATAGGTTT
>JAITEA010000122.1 GCA_031282285.1 Helicobacteraceae bacterium | reverse complement strand
AAAGCGGTTTTCGCGCCGTCTATTGGGCATATCAGCTCCGCGGCGATTTTGCCCTGCGCGGCGCGTTGTTTGATCAGCCCCCACGCGCAGCCGCAGTAGTTCTGAAAATACGCCTCTTTTTCGCGCGCGAGCGCAAACGCCGCCTGCGTCCCGCCGTTTTTGCGAAAATCCTCGAAAACAAACTCCAGATCGTATCGATCGGCGATCGTTTGCGCGGCGGTTTTCAGTTGCGCCAAATCCTTTTTGGGGCTCATCAGCAATGTAGTCGTAAAGCGCTTTTCGCCAAGCCTAGCCGCCTCTTTCGCCGTTCGCGCAAGCCGCAGATCGAAACACGCCGCGCATCTGCCGCCTTTTTCCGGTTCGTCCTCCAGCCCTTTAGCCGCGAAGGTAAAGCCGTCTATATCGTATTCGCCCTCGAAAAAGTCGATATTCAGCCGATCGCAGCAGCGTTTAGCGTCGATCAGCCGCGCCAGATACTCGCTTCGCGGGCAGATATTGGGGTTGTAAAAAAAGCCCGCGATCGCCTCGCCGGCGTATTTTTCTTTAATCCATGTCAAAAAATACCAGCTATCGACGCTGCAACAGATATGTACGATCATCTTTTTCTCTATTCATAACGCAATTATAGGCGTTTTAGGCAAAAGCGCAAAGGAACGCAAATTGCTTGAGTTTGGCGGATTTTGACGCGCAAGGGGGCGAACTATGGCGTTTCTAAACTCATTTGACATCAGCGGTTACGGGCTGTCCGCGCAGCGCTTCAGACTAAATCTGATCAGCGCCAATATTGCCAACGCCAACACGACGCGCACGGACGAAGGCGGTCCATACCGCCGCCAAAGCGTCGTTTTCAAGGCGGTGGATTTCGACAAGCGGCTCAACGATCGGCTGGCGAAAAACACCCGTCCGCTGGGATACGAAGATCCGCTCGACGAGGAGCTTGGCTACGAACGCAAACTAAACCCCGCTATAATGAGCGTGATTGTAGATAAGGTGGTGCGCGACGACACGACGCCGAAAATGCGCTATGATCCCACGCACCCTGACGCGAACAAGGACGGCTATGTCGCCTATCCGAATATTAATCCGGTGGTGGAAATGGCCGATATGATAGAAGCCAGCAGAGCCTATCAGGCGAATGTCGCGGCGTTTCAGAGCGCGAAAACGCTGGCAAACAGCGCGATCGAGATGATGAGAGCGTAAATACGGGATAGAAAATGGCTGATTTGCTTAACAAAGTCGGAGAGATACTTCCAAAAGAGCTTGGAAAGACGCCGAGTAAGATCGGCGGGATTGGCGAGGGCGAAAGCGGGCTTAATTTTGCCGACCTGCTCAAAAACTCTTTTGAGGAAACCAACATATTGCAAGAAGAGGGCGAAAAAGCCGTTACCGATATAGCGACCGGCGCCGTTAAAGACCTGCATCAAGCCGCGATCGCGCTTGGCAAAGCCGAGAGCAGTATGAAGCTGATGCTGGAAATCCGCAACAAAGCCGTGAACGCGTACAGAGAGATTATCAGAACGCAAATGTAATCGTGGAAAAAACCGGCAAAATCCTCGCGATCTTTCTATTTATCTCCTTTTTCTTTCTGGTATTTTTCACGGGCGTCGTCCGCGCGCTGAAAGAGGACGATCTCGATCGCGCTTACCTCAAAACGGAGGCGATCCCCGCCTATCGCGGCGCGATCGTCTCGTCGGACTGGCGCACGCTGGCGCAGAGCGATCGGCGCTTCAATGTCGCCTTCGACGGGCGCGACGCCGAAAACAAACCGCTGATAGCAAAACTCGTCGCGATCTTTACGGGTAGGAGCGAAGCGGAGATTATGAATCTGCTAAACCGCGAAACGCGGGTATTGATCGCCAGAGACTTAAACGCGCTCGAGGCGAAAAATATGCAGTATCTATCCGCCGAGCTGGATCGCAAAGGCGCGTTTAAGACTCTCGTTATTAATTCGACCGCGATCAGGCGCGGCTTTGAGATCGCGCCCGCCGAGCCGCCGCAGGCGCGGCTTTACGAATACGGATCGCTCGCGCAGCCGCTCGTGGGCTATGTACAGAAATCAAGCGGCGAAGGGCAAATGGGTTTGGAGCGGTTTTACGAATCCAAGCTGAAACCGATCGCCGAAGGCGCGTTCCGCGCTCCCCGCGACGCGGGCGGCAATATGATCTACAACAACCGCTTGCAATACGCCCCCTCCAAAAACGGCTTTGGCTTGCAGCTTACGATCGACTCGTTTTTGCAGTACGATTTGGAGCGGCTCTTGGACAGGGCGCAGGCGGAATACGACGCGACGGAGATTCTGTGCGCCGTGATGGAGAGCCAGAGCGGGCGGCTGATCGCGCTCGCGACAAGCGCGCGCTACGACGCGGGAAACATCACCTCCGACACGCTGCCAAATACGAGAATCAACGCCGTGCAATATCCCTTTGAACCCGGTAGCGTGATGAAGCCATTTATCGTCGCGCTGATATTTGAAGAGGGGATCGCGGGGCAGTTCGATCTGGTGCGCGGCTACAACGGCAGATGGACGCTGGGCAACGACGTCATCACCGACACTACGCCGCGCGAGTGGTTCAGCGTGGAGGATGTGATCGTCTATTCGAGCAATATTGGAATCGCGCAGCTTGCGATGCGCCTTAGCGAATACAAGCTATTTGACGGCTTGAGCGCGTTTGGCTTTTCGCGCCCCACGGGTATCGATTTGCCCTACGAGTCGCTAGGCTCTTTAGCTGGCTTGCACCGCTACCGCGCCGATATATACCGCGCCACTACGGGCTACGGCTACGGGCTGCGCGTTACCTTTATGCAGTTGCTGAAAGCCTACAATGTGTTCAACAACGGCGGAACGATGGTCGCGCCGCGCCTTGTCGATCGCTTTCTGGACGAAGGCGCGCCGGCGGTGGACGCGGCGCCGAGCGCGCGGGTGATCGAGGAGGCGACGGCGATGAAGATTTTGCAGATACTGCGCAAAACCGTCCTGCGCGGATCGGCAAAATCCGCCGCGATCGACGGCGCGTTTATCGCGGGCAAAACGGGCACGGCGCGCATAGCCGGCGGCGGCGGGTACAGAAACGACTACCACAACAGCTTCTTCGGCTTCGCCAACGACGACAAAAACCGCTATTCGATCGGCGTTTTGGTGATCGATCCCAAAAAAAGCCGCGCCGCCAGCCAGAGCGCCGCGCCGATTTTCGCCGATACGGCGCGTTTGCTAATCCGCCACAACCGACTAACGATAAAATAACGCTATGGCAAGGCATTTAACCACTACGGCAGATTTGACGGACGACGAGATCGAGGCGATTTTCGACGAGGCGAACGGCTATCTTGAAGGGCAGACCAACCAAAAACTGCGCGGCAGGCTCGTGATCAATATCTTTTTTGAAAACTCCACCCGCACCCGCAGCAGTTTCGAGGTGGCTTCAAGAAGGCTTGGCGCGGAGGTGGTCAGCCTAGACGTGGCGACCAGCAGCGAGTCCAAAGGCGAGACGATACACGACACCGCCGCCAATCTCGACGCGATGGGCGCTAGCGCGATCGTCGTCAGGCACAAAAACGCGGGCGCGCCCAAAGTGCTGTCCAAATATGTCAAAGCCAGCGTTATCAACGGCGGCGACGGCGCGCACGCGCACCCCACGCAGGCGCTGCTCGATCTATTCACGCTTCGGCAGGCGCTGGGCGAGGTAAAAGGCAAAAAGATTTTAATCGTGGGCGACATCAAAAACTCGCGCGTGGCAAACAGCAATATCAAACTGCTTGCGCGTTTTGGTATGGAGGTGGTTTTGGTCGCGCCGCCGCATTTTCTGCCAAAACGATCCGGCGTTAAATCCGCTTGGAATATACGCGAGGTTATCGACGGCGCGAGCGCGATTATGTCGCTCAGAACGCAGACCGAGCGCCACGAACAGCCGATATACGCGAGTTTGAGCGATTACGCGGCGAACTTCAAGATCGCTAAAGAGGCGCTTGGCGATCGCGATATATTTATTATGCACCCCGGACCCGTCCATCGCAATATCGATCTCGACGACGGCGCGCTAAGCGATCCGCGATCGCTTGTGTTGCGGCAGGTACATAACGGCGTGGCGGTTAGAATGGCGATTTTAAGCAAGTTTGTTTTGGAGTATTAGATGGTTAATAAGCTTTGTAAAGACGAAGAGTTTTCTGAAATGCTCGCCGATCACGGCGCGGATATACTGGATTATTTGATTAGCGAGGGCGTTTCGTTCGGCGCGCTGTGCGATCTTAACGAGGTCGAGTTTAATCCGCCGCTACCCGAAAAACTGCGCCAAGCCTTCAAACCGCTGACGCTTTTTGT
>JAITEA010000107.1 GCA_031282285.1 Helicobacteraceae bacterium | reverse complement strand
GCCGTTCTTTCGGCTAACTTCCTTACTTCGTCGGCTACTACGGCAAAGCCTCTTCCCTGATCGCCCGCTCTTGCCGCTTCAATAGCCGCGTTCAAAGCCAATAGATTGGTCTGATCGGCTACATCTTTGATCACCTGAACTACGGTGTTGATCTGTCTGGACTCCTCTCCAAGCGCCTGAATAACGCTTGAGGTTTGAGCTACGATCTCTACCATAGAGCGCATTTCGTCGGTCGTCTTGGCGATGATTTGGCTGCCTTCGTCGCTGATCTCTCCGGCGTTCTGCGCCAGCGTCTGCGCGTCGGAGGCGTTGCTGGAGACGGAGCTGATGCTGACCGTCATCTGCTGCATACTCGCCGCCATAGAGGAGGTCGAGGAGCTTTGCGCCTGCGAGCCGCGCGCCACCGCGTCGGCGGCGTCGTTCATCGAATCGACTTCGCGATTAACCTGATCGACGCGATCTTGAATGCTGATCACCGAGCTTTGAATCTTGTCCATCATTTTGTTAAACGCCGCGACCATCTGACCAATCTCGTCTTTGGAGGCGTAATCCACCCGCAATCCCAGATTCTGCTCGGCTTCCACCCTCACCACCAGATTGCGCGTACTGATTATAGGCGCTACGACCGATCTGAATATCGACCACGCGAAAGCCCCGATCGCGCCTATTGCCAAAATGAGCGCCGCGAGCTGAAACTTCATCATAGTCTGCGAGTTGTCCATCGCCGCGCCGTAGCGCTTTTGCGCCTCTTTGAGATCGGCTACCGAAAGCGCGTCCGCAAGTTCGGTCAGCTTCTCGGACAGCTCGCGCCGATCGACGTTGATTTTGATTAGATACTCGTAGATTTCGCGCAGCGACTCGGGCGTAATATCGACAAGCCGCGCGCTCACATATTTATTCGCGCCGGCTTCTATCGCAAACCACTGATCCCACGCTTTTTTGAACTCTGGCCAGATATCCTTTTCGGCTTCGGGCGACATTTCAGACTTGATATAGTCCTCGACGATCTTGGGCGCGCGATCAAACTCTTTCGAGTAGCGATCAAACGACTTTGGAACCTCTCTTACCTGATCGTCGTGAGGCAGCAGGCTGAGCGCTATCATCCGGTATTGGCGCTTGAGCATCTCGCCAAAGGTTATTTGCAGAATCATTATCTGCCTGACCGACTCCAGACGATTTCCGTATATGTCCTCCAGCGCGCGTTCGTCGCGGCTGGATGTGGAATAGCCTATGATAAAAGTTATCAAGACCCCCATTATGCCTGTGGCTACTAGCAAGATCAATCGTGTTCTGACTTGCATTTTATCCTCCTTATGGTAAGAAATTAGTTTCTTACACTCAGGAGAACAATGTAACCGATAAAGCCGGCGAAACATATGCAAATCATCAAGCCAAGCGCGTTGGACGGCGTTTTATCTGGCAAAAATCGAGACGGGTTTTGAGCGATCGGAGCGATTAAATAATTATTAATGAAGCTCTTAAGCGTTTTATAATCTTAAACGGCGCGTTCGTCCGCCCGAACGCTTTTTCGCGCCTTTTTCCGCCGCGCTTCGCCGGTTTCGCAAATCGCAATAGGTACAGACAAAGGATCGCGAAGTTTGCAAAGCGCAATAATGCCGAGTATGCTACGCTACCCGTACAAAATCGCCTATCAGAGAAAAATATGCCGCTACTTGAAGCAGACAATATCGCGCACTGGTTTGATTATCCGCTTTTTCGCGGCGTCGATCTGGCGATCGAAGCCGGAGAGAGCCTCGCCGTACAGGGCGTAAGCGGCAGCGGAAAAAGCACGCTTCTGCATATTCTCTCGTCTTTTCTGAAGCCGCAAAAGGGGACGGTAAAGGCGTTTGGCAAGCATATCTACGCGCTGAAATCCGGCGAGCTTGCCGCTTTGCGGCGCGAGTCGGTCGGGCTGATATTTCAGCAGCACTATCTATTCAAAGGTTTTTCGGCGCGGGAGAATATACAGGTCGCCGCTTTGCTGTGCGGGACGCGGATCGATCCCGCGCTGTTGAGCGATCTTGGCATAGCGCATATTTTAGATCAAGATTCCTCGAGCCTCTCCGGCGGTCAGCAGCAGCGCCTTTCGATCGCCCGCGTTTTAACCAAAAAGCCCAAATTGCTCTTCGCCGACGAGCCGACGGGCAATCTCGACCGCAAAACGGCTAACGAGGCAATGGAGATTTTGTTCGACTATACGCGCAAAAACAGGTGCGCGTTTTTTCTCGTTACCCACGACGAGGCGCTGGCGAAAAAAGCCGATCGCCGCTACCGCCTTGAAAACGGCGCGCTGACTTTGCAATGACCGATTTCGCCTTTTTCTTTTCGGAGGAGAGGGTGGTTAGTTTTATTCTGCTGTTTATACGGCTTGGCGCGATCTTTATCTTTCTGCCGTTTTTCTCGTCGGCGAGCGTCTATCCTTCCGTCAAGGGCGCGATCGCCTTTTTGTTCGCCGTTTCGCTCTACCCGACGCTGCCGCCGATTGGTTTCGAGCTGAACGGCGCGAGCGTTTTGCTGGCGGTTATCAGCGAGCTTGCCTTCGGCTTTGCCGCGGGGTTTGTGCTCAATCTTATTTTCGGCGCCGTGCAATACGCGGGGGAGCAGATCAGCTTCGCGATGAGCTTTTCGATGGCGAGCGCGGTCGATCCCCAAAACGAGGCGAGCAGCACGGTGATCGCGCAGTTTTTGTATCTGCTGGCGATCTTGCTGTTCTTGGCGTTTGATGGGCATCATCTGATCTTGCTCTTTCTTGCCAAATCGCTGTTCGCCGCGCCGCTTGGCGGGTTTGTTTTCGGCTACGACTATCTGTATTACGCGATCAAGGGGTTTGGCTGGCTTTTTATACTAGGAACGACGATCGCCTTTCCGATTCTGGCGCTCTCGCTACTTGCCGATATCGCCTTTGGGATGATTATGAAAACGGTGCCGAGTTTTAACCTGCTCGTGGTCGGAATGCCCGCCAGAATACTGCTCGCGCTGATCGTTTTGACCCTTACCTGCGGTTCGTTCGCGCTCGCGTTCAGAAACGAGTTTATGAGGGCTTACGACGCGCTGGGCGCTTTGTTTTTCTGACTACTTCGCGAGTTTAAGGCGAGGCGGGTATGATTGCGGCTTCAAATTACCTATCAGGAGGTCGTTATGGCTTTGGATAAGGCGAAAAAAGCCGAGATCATCGGCAAATTTGGCTCCAAAGAAACGGATACGGGTTCGCCCGCCATTCAGATCGCGCTGTTAAGCCAAAGGATCGAGTCGCTCACCGCTCACCTTCAGCGCAACGTAAAAGATCACAGCTCAAAACTCGGTATGCTGAAACTTGTCGGGCAGCGCAGGCGGCTACTACGCTATCTTAGACGGCGCGACATTCACAAGTACGCCGCGGTTATCAAAGAGCTTGGTCTGAAAGATAAAGCGTAATCAAGCGCCAAACGGGCGCGATCGTTATGTCCGCGACAGATCATCGTTTCGCCGTTCCCAGAGAAAAACAGTTTGAGTTCGACGCGACGGTCGCGGGCGTTTTTGACGATATGCTCGTTAGAAGCGTGCCGCAATATCTTGAGACGCTTGAGTGCGCCGCCGATCTGATCGCCCGCTGGACAAAAGAGGGCGGAACGGCTATCGATCTAGGCTGCTCCACCGCCTCTTTACTGCTTAAACTGCATAAGAAAAATCCGAATCTGGCGCTGATCGGCGTCGATAGCTCGGAAGCGATGATCGAGAAAGCCAGAGAAAAAGCGGCGGCTTTTGGCGCCAAGATCGATTTTATAACCGCCGACGCGACCGAATTATCGTTTGAAAATATAGAGGCGATCGGCGCGAACTATCTCCTTCAGTTTATCCGCCCGCCAAAGCGCGCCGAGTTTGTAAAAAAAATATGCGGCTGGCTCAAAGAGGGCGCGATCTTTATTTTCAGCGAAAAGCTGGCGTGCGAACACAAAAAATTAGACAAAATCCTAATCGATCGCTACTATGATTTTAAGCGCGTTCAGGGCTACTCCGATTACGAAATATCGCAAAAGCGCGAAGCGCTGGAGAATGTGCTGATCCCATACAGCGAAAACGAAAACAAGGCGATGGTTATTCAAGCCGGTTTTTCGTTTGTGGAGTGCGTTCTGCGCTGGAATAATTTTGCCTTGTTTGCCGCGATTAAATGATAGATCATAATCTGCTTGAAAGGCTTCGGGAGAGCAAAAATCTGCTGGCGTTCTCCGGCGGCGTAGATTCTACCGCGCTGTTTTTCGCGCTTATAGACGACGCGATCGATTTTGACTGCGCGATCGTGAATTATCACACCAGAGAAAACAGCGATCTGGAAGCCGCTTACGCCAAGGAGCTATGCGATCGATACGATAAACGGCTCTATACGCTAGACGCAAAGTTGGGCGAAAGCGCTATCGAGGCTAGCGCCAGAAAGATACGATACGATTTTTTTGAAACGATCGTCGCCGATCACGGTTACGGCAATCTGATCACCGCGCATCAGTTGAACGATTGGCTGGAGTGGTTTTTGATGCAGACTTGCAAAGGCGCGGGCTTTTTCGAGTTGAGCGGAATGCGGCATATTGAAGATCGCGGGCGCTACCGCCTGATCCGCCCTTTGCTATCGACGAGCAGAGACGAGATAGAGGGTTTTATCAACAATCGCAAAATCAAGGTTTTTCTGGATATAAGCAACGGCAGCCGCCGCTTTTTACGCAATAGATTTCGTATCGATTTCGCCGCGCCGCTGATGCGGCTATCCAAAGAGGGGATCAAGCGCACTTTCTTGGCGCTGCAAAACGATCGCGCTAGGTTTGAAACGACCGATACGCAAATTAAGATCGAGCGGCTAACCGTGATATATACAAACGCGATCGACGCTATCCGCAAAGCGGACTTGGCGCTGAAAAATCTAGGGGTTTTGTCAAGTTGGAAAGAGCGCGCTAAATTAAACGCGCAAAAGAACTTTGTCGCCGCGCGCAAGATCGCCGTTTGTTTCAGTCTGGAGGCGATCTGGATCGCGCCGTACGAAAAGGCGGCGCCGACGAAAAAGTTCCGCGAAAGATGCAGGATAATGTCCGTGCCGCCGCATATCCGCCCCTATCTTTTTAACGCTAGTATTGATCTGGATTTGATTGATATATTTTTACGCCGAAACTCCACAGCAGCCGATCGCCCTGATCGACCTTAACATTGATAGGCAGCGCGATCTCTATCGCGTTTTTGTAGCTGTTTATAAACTCGACGAAATCGTAAAAATCCGCCGGTTCTCTCAGCTCCGCGCTGACATTGTATTCGCTTATCGTCATTCTTGGCAGTTTCAACGAGGCGGACTGGTTGATTTTCAGGCTCTCAAGATCGAGTTTTGAGAAAAAACTGGATATATCTTTATGGAAGTTTTCCGACGAAAAATCGTTTTTCAGCACGGCTAATTTGTCGCTGTGCTCCGTTTTGGCGGCGACTAGATTGTCTTGATGCACCCTTAGCTCGCTTTTGGTCTGCTGGAGGGTTATACCGGCGCGATCGTTTGTCATTTTCGCGAGTTTGAACCTGCGCATATCGGGAATATAGATAAAATAGATCAGCGCGAATACCATAAGCGCTATAAAGAGCGTAAATAGCGTCGCTTTGGTAATATTGATATTGCGCGGTCTGTTATTCGCCATAGAACAATCTTTCGTTTTCGTCCATTACGCTTACGCTGTCAAACGCGTATCCGCCTCTGCCGTCGGCTAGAAACGAGACGGCGGTTTTGGCGAATATCGACTCTAGCGGCGGTCTGAGCAGATAGTTATATATATCTTGGCTGGGCGTGTAGCCCTTAATGCGAAGCGCCGTTTCGGACGCCGTCGCTTCGGTAAGATATATCTGATCGGGAATTAGATCCAAAAGATTGATTAAGCTATCTTTGATCACCTTGTTTTTGGCGGCGGTTCTGGATACCGTCTCGATATCCTGCAATACCATATGCGTCTGTATCTGGAGGTTTTCTATCTGCGCCTCGTATTGCGATCGCTCGTCGCGATAAGCGTTCATCTGAATAGTTTGCGCGGCGATCAAGAGTTCAAGCGTAATTTTTATGGCGGCAAAGAGCGCGACAATAAATATAGTAAATAACGCCCAGAGCTTAGTGTCGGTATCCAGCAGTCTTTTGACGCGCGGCGCGGTTAAGGAGTATCTCATAACGCCGCCTCTTCGTAAGCCATTTTGCAGATGGTCGCGCCTATGTCGATCGGATAGATTTTTCCCTCTATGCAGAGCTCTTTTTTCAGGAAATCAACCGCGCTTTTCGCGCCCTCGAAAGCCTCCAAAATTGCCGCCGAGCTTATAAACGCGCTTGCGAAATGCTCGTTTTTGTAATAGGCGTTGAAAGAGTTTTTAAGAAAGTTAAACAGCAGCATATCCCTGCGTATATTAAAGCGCGGCGCATCCTCGTTGAGATCGAGTTCTGGCGCGGCGTCGCCGTCTAGCTTCGTTTCCGACGGCGCGTCGAGACTGGCGGGATCGTCGGAAGCGATAAAGTCGTTAAGGTCCTCTATGGAGTTGAAGTCGTCGCTGATATTGTTAAGCTCCGCCGCGTTAGCCTCTATCGCCTCGTCGTTGAGCGTCTCGTCGAAAAAGTCCGCCATATCGTTTTGCGGGTTTGTATCCTCGCCGTCCTCTTCGTCGAAAATAATATGCGAGCTGTACATAATAAGATCGTTTTGGTATATGGCGAGCGTCGCGCTGGTTTTGGCGTATAGCAAAAAAGCGAAAGCGGCGTTTTTGTCTATCTCTATTTTAATATACCGTCTGTAGTAGTCGATTAACGCTTCGGTGGGGAAAACATAATCTAGCCCGTCTATGGGATCGTACTTTTTTTGTATCTCTTCAATATCGAAAACGCTGGCGTAGATCGACCATTTATCGTCTATATAAACCGTCGATATATTGTCGGTTTCTATATGCATCTCTCTAAAGAACGCCGGATCGCAGCTAGGCAGCGCGCCCTGATTTATGCTAGATAGCGCGGTGGCGGAATAGACGAAGGCGCAGCGCTTTTCAAGCCTTTGCAGATATTCAAACATCGCGCCGCTGGGAACGCCGTTTGGCGTCTCAAACTCGCGCCGCTCCTCTTTGACGAGTTTCCTGTTTTGATATATGCGCGTTAGCAGATTGGCTTTCTTGCCGCTTGAATAAATCCCCGCGTAACCGACGCGCAGCAGCGGAAATAGCAGTTTGTCAAAAAAGCCGCTCACCGCTCGCCGCCTTTGCACAGCGGGTGCGCTTGCAGGTAGTTTTTCAGCTTTGTAACGGAGGATAGTTTGGTGTATATCTCGGTTGTGGCCATATTGGCGTGCCCTAAAATCTCGCTTACGTCGGCGATTGACGCTCCGCCGTTTAACATTTCGGTGGCAAACGCGTGGCGCAACTGATGCGGCGTAATTTTCAGACCAATCTCCTTAAACGACCTGACAATCTTATATCTTAATTGATTATCGCTTAACGGCTCGCCCTTTTCCTCGAACAAAAAAATCTTCGGCGCGTTTGCGAGTATATAGCGATCGATTTTCGCTTTCAGCTCGCCCAAGATCGGAATCTGGCGCGTCTTGCCGCCCTTGCCCGTTACCCTGAGCCAAGTCGATCCGATATTGGCGATCCTGACGCTCGCCGCCTCGCTTATGCGCAAACCAAGCCCGTAGATAAACTCGATCAAAAGCTCGTTCTCCCCGCCGGCGGCTCGCAAAGTTTCCATAATCTGCTTGTGCGTGGCGGGTTTGGGCAGGCTTTTTGGAACCTTAGCCGACTCCAGCGCGTAGGCGTGGCAGCGAAAATCGCAACTCTCCAGATAGTCGAGATACGATCTGATCGCGCTTAATTTTTTGGCGATCGTCTTGGGCGCCTGCGCGGAGATCGCCTCCCTGTAGGGCATAAAATCCACCGTTTTGAGCCGCTCGTCCAACACCGCTAAACCAACCGCCTCGTTTAGCGCCTGCCTATAAACCTTGATTGTCAAGCCAGAGCGCCCGCGATTTTTTTGCAGATAGATCAAAAAATTATCGATTCGCGCCCTTAAATAGGTTTTGGTAAAGGGCGGCAAACTCTTTATAATACTCATTTACTTCCTTGACCAGCTCGCGATCCCACATCAATACGGGATCGTCCAGCCTCGCGTAATCGGCGATCGCCGTCTCCAGTATCATTTTGGCTATAAGCATATCGGCTGTATCGATATTTTTTTGGGCGAGTATGGGGCGAAGGCGCTGCGCGTAGGTTTGCGCGTCAATCGCGTAGCGTTTCCAGCGGATCGCCTTTTTGGACTGCTCGACCAGCGAATTTGACAATATCCTGACGCGATAGCTGCTTTCTCCGCTCTTGTCGTAAACCGCCTGCGATTTTTGCAGCGCCTCCTCGAACAAGCCGCGATCGTACAGCCGCCTTGCCTCTCTTATGGAGCTATACGACGGGCTGAGGGCGTAGTAACCGTACAGGCAAAGCGCGGCTACGCACGCCAAGCCAATCGCGGACAGGTTAAGCTTCCAAAGGCTCCAGCGCCGCTTTGATTCGCTCTCTTGCGACATCGACAGGCTCTCCTTTCACGCTGATCGTTTTGCGAGCTATAAACGCGATCGTACCAAAAGGTTTCGGTATGACGAAGCGATCCCAACTTGTAAGCCGCCAGCATCGGCTCGGTTCGTAGCGCATAGGCAGAATATCCGCGCCGCTTCGCTGAGCGGCTAGGATAATGCCGTCGGCGACGCTGTGTCTGGGACCTTGCGGACCGTCGGGCGTGAAGGCTATATCGTTCCCGTTTTTCAGCTCTTTGAGCGCGGCGATCAGCGCTTTGGCGCCGCCTTTGCCGCTACTGCCGCGCACCGTACCGATACCTAGAAAATCCACGATTCTGGCGATATACTCGCCGTCTCTATGCGCGCTAACCATCGCGAAAACGCGCGGATTTGGCTTGGCGCGGCGCAGCCTTTTCCAGTGAAAGGGCGCCATCAGAATATGCTCGTGCCAAAAGGCTACGATCACGGGCTTGTCGGGATCGATCGTATCCAGCCCGATAAAGCGTTTGCGGTTGGTGAAGTAGATCAGACGGGTAAGCAGATAGCCAAAAAAGGGCAGTATTTTAAGCCCCGCGCCTTTGATAAACCGCCGCCAGAACGGCTTTTTTCTCCTAGCCAACTACTTCGCCCCACAGCGCGCCGCGATCGACCTTTGTCGCTTTGACTTTGGCAAAACAGCCCGCTTTGCCCTCCAAAACCTTCAGCGCGTAAAAGTTGTTTGCCCTGCCGTAATATCCGTTTTTATCCTCGGCTTCTTCCAAAAATACCTCGAAGGTTTTGCCAATCTGCGCGTTCATAGCCTCGCTCAGCCGTTTTTTGTATAGCGACTGGACGATATTTAGTCTAGCCGAGGCGATTTCGTCCGCGATCTGATTGTCCATCTTAGCCGCGAGCGTCATCGGGCGCGGCGAAAACTTAAACGAAAATAGCTGCTCGAA
>JAITEA010000043.1 GCA_031282285.1 Helicobacteraceae bacterium | reverse complement strand
AGAGGGCAAAAGCTTTGAAGGATTTCGACAAAGCGATAGAGCTTGAGCCAAACCGCGCCGAATTTTATCTGGAACGCGGATGCGAATACAAAAGAGCGGAAGATTACCCAAAGGCTCTTGCGGATTTTACTTCGAGCGTTGAACTATCTCCTGACGCAAGGGCTTTAAACTTCCGCGCGCTTGTTTACAGCGAGCTTGGAGAGTGTGAAAAAGCTATCAAAGACTACGACAGGGCGATAGAGTTAAACCCTAATTTCGCGAATGCTTATTACAACCGCGCGAATGCTTACGCTAAGTTGGGAGACATGAAACAATGCATGGAAGATTACGCCAAAGCGGCTGATATGGAACCGTTTATGGCATTATTATAAAAAGGGGCAATTTGGCGGCTGGTTTTGCGCCAGAAATGGAAATATAAAAAGAGGCGGCGATCGCCTTTAAGTACTTAGCGCGAAGCGCGCCAGCTAATGGTAAATCGGCTGCCGCCAATCTGCGCGTCGGAAACATCGATCGTCATATTGGCGCGATCGCACAGCGATTTAACGATATTTAGCCCAAGCCCAAATCCCCCCTGCGCCGAATCGAGTCTCGCGAAGCGATCGAATATCTTTTGGCGATCGGCTTTGCTTATCCCGCAACCCTCGTCCTCTATCGACATAGAGCGATTTTCTACCAAAACGCGGACGCGCCCGCCCTGTTTGTTGTACTTGATCGCGTTGCTAAGCAGGTTGTCTATTATGCGCGTAAGTTCGTTTTTATCCGCGATCGGCGGTTCGTATTCGCCGGTTACGATCTCCCATACGATGCCTTTGGCTCTGCCGATAGGCTCGAAAAACTCCGCGCGTTCGCCAATCAATGTTTTTAGATCGATCTCCTCTAGCGCGCTCTGTCGGCGCTTATCCAACATAAGAAAGGTCAAATCATCATAGACGCTTTTGATCGTTCTGGCGCCAGTCTCTATGCGCGAGAGCCGTTTTTTGTCCCGTTCGCTCAAACTATCCCGCGCAAAACCTTCCGCGCTCATCAAGATCGCCGCGATCGGCGTGGTCAGCTCGTGGGTGGCGTCTTTGATAAAGCGATCGAGCAGATCGATCATATCCCGCATAGGTTTCAAAAACATTCGCGTCAATATCGCCGCGATCGCCATAAAAAAGATAAACGCCCCGCCCCAAATGGCGCTCATATTGACGATCAGGTTGCGATACATTTCGTTGTAAATCGGCATACGAACAAGCAGAAAACGCGGTTCAAAGCGGGTGGGAAGCTCGTTTAGGCGGTAAATATGGCTTTGATCCGAAAAGAAAATCTCGCGTTCGTTCGGCTCTCCGATACTTTTGACCGTAGAATGCGGCAATTTGAAGGCGCCCGCGTAGGTTTCGCCCGCGCTATCGACCAGCGCCCACGCGATCTCCTCGTCGGGCGGCTCGCCGCGCTTAAGCGATCTGTTGATATTCGCCGCCATCAAACGCAACTCGTTTTGCTGCGCTTTGAAGATTTGCCTTGAATGAAATCCGTAGTAGCCGACGCCGATAATGCCCAAAAAGAAGATCAGCGATCCGGCGTACAGCAGCAAAAACCGCCATAGCGCCTGTTTCTCGGCGGCGATCATCTGACGCGAAATCCTAACCCGCGCAACGTCTCCACGCAGTCGTGCCCGATAATTTTCCGCAGATTTTTAAGATGAGTGCGCAGGCTCATCTCGCTTGGCTCCTCCCCAAAACTCCAGAGCCGATCCATAACCGTTTCGCGCGGTACGACCTTGCCGCGATTTTCCACCAGCAGTTTTAGCAACGCGAACTCCTTAGGCGGCAGCGAGCGCTCGCCGTCTTTTGTTTTTATAAGGTTGGATTCCACGAAAAAAACCGCGCCGTCGCCCAGATCGATACCTTCCTGCAGCGAGTGAAAAAAACGGCGTTTTAACAGCGTCTCCACGCGCAAGATAAGCTCTTTGAGCTCAAAAGGTTTGCGCAGGTAGTCGTCGCAGCCGACCTTGTAACCCTTTGCCAGATCGTCGATCGAGTTAAGCGAGGTGATAAAGATCGCGGGCGTCTCGACGCCGTTTTTGCGCTGTTCGCACAGAAAATCAAAGCCGTTCTGCCCCGCCATTTTCACGTCCAAAAGCATCAGATCGCACGGGTTTTCGTAGAGCAGATCGGCGGCGTCGGCGGCGTTGAACGCGCCAAAAACCCGATAGTTTTGATCCTCAAGATGCTCTCTGACGATCTCGTGAAGCTGCGGATCGTCCTCCAGCAAAAGAATCTTCGCCTTTTCCATAAGCCGATTTTAGCGCAATCGCCGCTTTTTCAGCGCGGCAAACGAAACGGGCGATCGGGCGCGGCGGCTACTCGTAGTAATCCTCCTCGTCTTCGTCGCCGTACTCGTAATCGTCGTCGTCGTATTTGTCGTAGTCGCCGCTTGGTTTGCCGCCGTCGTCAAACGGATCGACGCCGATTAGATCGTCGTCTATATCGCTTATATCATCGCTTGGAATACCCTCCGCGTCGTCGTCGAAGGGCGATTCTTCGTCAAGATCGTCCGTATTTTCCCAATCGCGCGCCATTATTTACCCCCGTTATTGCGCGCCTCTTGAAACTTCTTAAGGCGCGCGTAGTCGGTCAGCTTTGTCAGCCCCATATTTTCCATCTCGTTAATCCTCGCCAAAATATGCTCCTTCGTGAAACTTACCACTTCGTCCAGATCGTCGGTTAATTTTATCAAATCCGCGTCCTCTTTGGTAATCGCGCCCTCGCTTATCATACTCGTTCGTATAAAATCCAGCAGCGGCTTGTAGTAATCGACGCCCACCAAAAACACGCCGATAGGAAAGCTTTTGCGCGTCTGTACAAGCGTTAGCGCCTCGAAAAGCTCGTCCATTGTTCCAAAACCGCCCGGAAAGATAATATAGGCGAACGAATACTTAACCAGCATCACCTTACGGGCGAAAAAGTAGTCAAACTTCAGGCTCAGATCAAGATACGGATTGCTCGCCTGCTCGCGGGGTAGCTCGATATTCAGCCCAATCGATTTGCCCCTGCCGGAGCTGTACGCGCCGCGGTTTGCCGCCTCCATAATGCCCGCGCTCCCGCCGGTTATCACATTCAGTCCGTTTTCGGCGAGCATATAGCCCAGCTTCTGCGCCGCTTTGTAGTATGGGTTGTCGCGTCTGATTCTGGCGCTGCCGAAAACGGTAACCGAAGGTCCCAAATCCTTGAGCGAATCGTAGCCGTTCACGAAGTCCGCCATCACGCGGAATATGCTCCACGGCTCGCTGAAATCAAGCTGCGATCCGATCGCTATTTTGCTTTCGTTCATCAAAAAACCTTATAGTAAAATCAGCGTCGCCAGCCCCAGAAAGGTAAAAAAGCCGGCTCCGTCCGTAATTGTAGTCAAAAGTACCCCGCTTGCCACCGCGGGATCGATGCCAAAGCGTTTCAAAATCAGCGGAATACCCGCGCCGAAAAAGCCCGCGTAAAGCATATTTGACAGCAGCGCCAGCGCGATCGCCACGCCAAGCAGCGGCGTTTTGAACCACGCCCACGCGAGCGCTCCGGCGCACACGGCGAAGATCGCGCCGTTAAACAGCGCGATGGCGACCTCTCTTCCGATTACCGATCTGGCGTCGGTTAGCTTCACCTCTCCAAGCGCGAGTTTGCGCACCGTAACGGTCAGCGTCTGCGTGCCGGACACGCCGCCCATACTCGCCACAATCGGCATCAACACGGCGAGCGCGACAATCTGTTCGATAGAGTTTGAAAATAGACCGATCACCGTCGCGCTCAGCGCCGCCGTTCCCAGATTCAAAAAGAGCCATTTCGCCCTCGCCCAGCCGTTTTTGATCACGCCGTCGTAGGTTTCGGTATCCTCGCCCACCTGCGCCAGCGAGTAGATCTGATCGGTGGCTTGCTCCTCGATCAGATCGTAGATGTCGTCGCTCGTGATCCGCCCCAAAAGCCGCCTGAAATTATCCACCACCGCGATCGCCGCCAAGTCGTAGCGCTCCACCGTCTGCGTAACCGTCTCGATCGAGTCGTGCGAATAGACGAATATCGGCTCGTCCAGCAGCGTAACGCTCTCTTCGTAGGTTTTGTCCAGATCGAGCATAATCAGCTCTTCGAGGCTTAACATCGCCTTAAGTTTGTTCTGCTCGTCGACGACAAAGACAAAGTGGATATTGCTCAACTCCTCGTCGGAAACCATACGCTTAAGCCGCTTGATCGAATCGCTGATCCTCTCGCTCAGCTTCGCGCTGAAAAGCTCCGTCTGCATAATCGCGCCCGCGCTGTTTTCGTCGAAGCGCTTCAGGTTTTCAATGTTCTCCTTAAGATCGACGCCCACCAGCCGCAAAATCTCGTACGATTTTGCCTCGTCGATCTCCTCGACGCGCTGGATAATATCCGTCGCGTCGTCGGTGTCCAACTCCTCGACAATCGCCGCCCACCTGCGCTCGTCGAGCGTCCGTATCAGATCGTCTTGTATCCTATCGGGCAGCTCCAGAACCGCAAGCCCCAGCATAGACGGCGGCAGCGCGTTGATGACGCGGTTGAAATCGGCTTCGTTGTCGTCCTCTTTCAGCTCCATCAGCGCTTCGGCTATGTCCGATTCGTGAATGGACGGATCGCTTAAAGCGCTCGCGCCCTTTTCGCACTCCGCCGCAAACTTGAGCAGTTCCTCTTTTTTGGCGCGAATATCCTGATCCATTGTTAGCTCCGCGGTTTAATTTCGGCGGTATTGTCCAACAAGTGCGCTTATTGTATGATCGCCGCAAAGGAGCAAGTATGCCGTATCGTTTCTTGGCGGCGCTGGCGCTGTGCGTCGCGGCGTTCGCCGATTCGCCGCTAACATCGACGGATATCGCCGCGGCTTATAAAGATCAACCCGTTGTGGCAAAGGCGCTGGCAATGAAAGCGTCAGACGACGAGATATTGCGGTTTTTAGCCGATAGCAAGGTCGCTCTGGAGTTTAAGATCGCGGCGATCAACGCAAACGGCTGGCGGCTGCCAAGCGAACGCGAATCAAACTCTATGAGGCTCTTTAATCAAATCAACGCCGATAACCGATACAAAAACTTTGACGAGTTCCTAAACGGCGCGAGCGGCGAGGAGCTAATCTGCGTAGCCTATCTGCGGGCGATAGAGATGTACGACTACCATCATAAGATAGGCGACAAAACCGTGGCGATCGCCCGACTTGCCAAGCGAAAATCGCCGCAGAGCTACGCGGTCAATATCGTAGCCGCGCTGATCGAGGCGCAACAAGCGTTCGATAGCGACTGGTGCGAAGTTTACGCGATCGCCGATCGCCTCAGGCGGGATAGTTCGCTGATCAAGGATATGCGCGACGAGGCTATCGCCAATATTTTCGAGTATATGGACCTCTACGGGGAGGAGTGCGACGGGGGGTAACGGGCTGCTTTCAAATATAAAATTGGGTAAAATCCGCGATTTTTACGCCGCTTGAATAGCATAAACTAAAAGAAAATAGCGCGATCCGACGCGCAGAAGGACAACAATGCAAATTAGCGCCAAGCAAATAGACGGGGCGAACGCCGTTATCGTCGCCAAGTTTGATAAAGAGGCGATCGTCAAAGCCAAAAATACCGTCGCGGCTAAGATCGCCAAAGAGACCAAGATCGCCGGATTCAGGCGGGGCAAGGTTCCAGCCGCGGTTATCAAAAGCCGTTTCAAAGATCAACTGGAATCGGAAGTAAAAAGCCGTTTGGCTACGCAGGCGTTTGAAGAGGGGCTGGCTAAGCTGGACAAACCGGAGCTGATCGGTATGCCCGTCGTAACCAAAAGCGCCGACAACGAGGGCGTTTTGGAGATGGAGCTTAAACTCTCCCTGCGCCCCGCGATAGCGCTTGGCGATTACGACGCGCTTGTACCGTCGTTTAAGCCGATCGAGGTTTCGCCCGAGAGCCTGCGCGAAACGCTGGAAAAAACCGCCGATAGTACCGCCCCGCTGGAGGCGATCGCGGAAAAACGCGGCTTGGCGAAGGGCGATTACGCGCAGTTTGACTTTGACGGCTACATAGACGGCGAACCGATCCCCAACGCTTCGGCTAAGGATTACGAGATCAAGATTGGCTCAAACGGCTTTATCCCGGGCTTTGAAGATCAGATGATCGGCTTGAAAGCGGGCGAAACCAAACAGATCGCCGTTACCTTCCCCGCCGAATACCGCGCGAAAGAGCTGGCGGGCAAAGCGGCTACCTTTGATGTCGCGCTAAAGGCGATCAAAGCGAAAAAGCCGGTCGCCATAGACGACGATCTGGCGAAAAAACTATTGCCCAATATCGAGGGCGCGAATCTGGAACAGTTGAAAGCGGCGGTTGAAAAAACGCTGTTCGACGAGCAAAAGAGCAGGCTTTATAACGAGGAGCTACGCCCCAAACTGCTTGATGCGTTGCTGAAAAAATATGATTTTGATCTGCCTGAAATTATCTTGGAACAAGAAATCGATCATCTGGCGACGCAGAAAGCCAGAACGCTCGACGAAGAGACGCTCAAAAAGCTGCAAAGCGACGAGGGCGCGCTTAAGGCGCTACGCGAAGAGTTTCGCGCCGAAGCCAAAGAGCGCGTGAAAACAACGCTGCTAATAGACGCGATCGCCAAAGCCGAAAATATCTCCGTAAGCGACAAAGAGGTGGCGCAGGCGATCTACTATCAGGCGATGCAATCGGGGCAGAACCCCAAAGAGGCGCTGGAGTACTACC
>JAITEA010000216.1 GCA_031282285.1 Helicobacteraceae bacterium | reverse complement strand
TCGTATAACCGCGCTTTGAGAATCTTCATCGCCTTGTCTTTGTTCTTGTGCTGGCTCTTCTCATCTTGCATAGAGACGCTGATCCCGCTTGGAATATGCGTGATCCGCACCGCCGAATCGGTCGTATTGACCGACTGCCCGCCGTGTCCGCCCGATCGGAATACATCGACTCGCAAATCCGCTGGGTTTATCTCCACCTCGACATCCTCGACGTCGGGCAAGATCGCCACCGTTACCGCGGAGGTATGAACGCGCCCTTGCGCTTCGGTTTCCGGCACGCGCTGGACGCGGTGCGTTCCGCCTTCGTATTTCAGGCGACCATAAACTCCCTTGCCTTTGATCAGCGCGATCACCTCTTTGTAGCCGCCGTGATCGTTCTCGGCGGCGGATATGATCTCCGTTTTCCAGCCGCGCAGATCGGCGTAGCGACAGTAGAGCCTGAATAGATCGGCGGCGAACAATCCCGCCTCGTCGCCGCCCGTGCCGGCGCGAATTTCCAGATATATGTCGCGCTCGTCGTTGGGGTCTTTTGGAATCAGCGCCAGCTTGATCGCCGCTTCCAGCTCGATCTTTCTCGCCTCTAGCGTTCGCTGTTCCTCTTTGGCGAGATCGCCAAACTCCGGATCGCCAAGCAGCGCTCTGTTTTCGTC
The DNA here is from genome assembly GCA_031282285.1 of Helicobacteraceae bacterium. Lineage (GTDB taxonomy): Bacteria > Campylobacterota > Campylobacteria > Campylobacterales > SZUA-545 > JAIRNH01. The sequence continues at coordinate 2,089 of JAITEA010000216.1, read as the reverse complement.
GATCGCCGCGAGCGTTTTGAGGTAGTTTTCGCCCGCGTCGGCAATTTCGCCAATCGCCGCCTGCTCTTTGAGCAGATCGCGCATTTTGGCGATATCCGATCCCAAAAGCGGATCGGCGAGCGCGGCGGCTATTTCGTCGCGTCTGGCGATGAACGGCTTGATGCGTTGGGCGAGCAAGTTTTAGGCGATCTTATTGATAAACGCGGACAGGCGACCGACCTTGCGCGCCGCCGTATTCTTTTTCAAAACGCCCTTGGAAACCATAGAGTGCAGATAGCGGTTTGCCTTCTTGAAAGCCTCGTTCGCCTCCTCTTTGCTCTTTGCGCCGGTTACGGCTTTGATCACATTTTTGACCCGCGTGCGGTAGTAGCGGTTGCGCTCTTCGCGCTTGATAGTCTGGCGGTAGCGTTTTTCGCTCGATGCGTGGTTTGCCATATCGTTAATCCTTTGGCGGTTAAAATTGCGCCGAATATTAGCCTGTCAAGGCTTAAACGAAAATAAACTTTATATTGGTTTAAGGTTCAAAGGCGCAAAAAAAGGGGGCGGCAATGTCAAAAATGGGCGAATTCGACAAAAAACGCGGCGCTAAAGGCGAGAGCGGGCGCGTGGTTAATTTTATGGGCGGCTTTTCGTATCGCGTCGATCCGCTTTTGACGCTCGAGATGGTCGCCGCCTCGTCGATCTTCGGCGAACCAAGCTACTACCGAGCGGCAAAGCTCTACGATCCCGACGAAGAATCGACGACGGGCGTTTTCATAAAGGCGATCGACGACGCGCTGGATTACGATTTCGGCGCGACCTTGAAGTTTGCCGTCAAGTTGCGCGAAGAGTATTTGATGCGCCTAAATCCCGCCGTGATTATGGTGCGCGCGGCGATGCACAAATCCCGCGCAGCGTTCAACGCCGAAAACCGCGATCTGATGAGCGCATTATTGCGATCAGTTATCAAAATACCCACCGATATGACCGCTCAGTTTGATCTGTGGAGCTACTTTAACGGCTCCAAAAACCGCCTGCCGTCGATCCTAAAACGCGCGTGGAAACAGACGATCGAAACGCTTTCGCCCTACCATATCGCTAAATACAAAACCTCCGCGAAACTTATCGATCTGATACGGATCTGCCACGCAAAAAGCGGCGATGAAAACTCCAAATTAACCGAGCTGATGAGAACGGGCGCTATCGTTGTAGAGGAGAGCGAAACTACTTGGGAGCAGTTGCGATCGGTTGGCAAAAGCTGGATCGAGATTTTAGATCAAACCCATATTCCGCATCAAGCGCTACTTAGAAATCTGCGCGGTATTTTTGAGGAAAACAACGATAAAAAGCTATGCAAGCGCGTTTGCGAACAGTTAGAAAACGGCGTGGAAAAGGGCAAGCAGTTTCCATTTAGATATTGGAGCGCGTTAAACGCCGTTAGCCGATCGGGCGAAATCAATCATAAAGCCGATCTGATTGAGTCGCTAAACCGCTGCGTAGATCGCGCGATCGCCAATTATCCCAAGCTCAAAGGCAAGACAATCTGCCTTTCGGACAACTCCGGCTCGGCTACGGGTACATTTTACAGTCAATACGGCAGCGTCCATATCGCCGAGATTGGCAATCTCTCGTCGATTCTTACCGCGATTAATTCCGACGAAGGTTTTGTGGGATGTTTTGGCGATCGGCTGGAGATTTTCGCGATCAACAAGCGCGACGGCGTTTTGTCGCAATTAGCGCCGCTGAACGCCGCCGATGTAGGCGGAAATACGGAAAACGGAATCTGGCTATTCTTTGAAGAGGCTATCGCCAAGCGCAGATTTTACGACAATATCTTTATCTATTCCGATATGCAGGCGGGGCGCGGCGAACTGTATGGGACGATCGAGCGAAAGTTTAAGCTAAGAAACGAAAGCGGCTATATGTTAGACGGCGAAAGTTATCAGGATAAAAGCAAACCGAATTATCCATATATCGACGTGGCAAAACTTGTGGAAAAATATCGCGCCGCGGTCAATGAAAAGGTTAATTTTTTCTCCGTTCAAACGGCTGGCTACGACAACAATGTTCTGCCGCAGCTCAACAACCGATCGGCGATTTTGACGGGCTG
>JAITEA010000173.1 GCA_031282285.1 Helicobacteraceae bacterium | reverse complement strand
GGGGGCGGTGGCGGCTAAAGCGCGCGCGGGTTTGCGCCTTGTCGGTTTAATCTGGTCGCGGTCGTTTCAGGCGCGGCGGCGGGCGATAAACTGGGCGAGCTCCTCGCGCAACGGGTGGTTTAGCAGTATCCGCTTGAGTTTTTTAAGCGCCTGCGCCTCGATGCGTCTGACCTGCTCTTTGGTAACTCCTAGCACTTTAGCGATCTCGTCTATCGTCATTCCGTCGCTAAAGTTTCTTCGTTCGCTCATATTTGGAACCTCCGATCGGTGTCGCGCCATTATAGCAGATTTTTGTTTCGTTAAGAATTGTTATCAAAACGGGCTAAGTTTCGCTTAAGCTCTGGCGAAAACGCGGCTGACCAAGCGGTTTTGCCGCCGATCGCGGCTCAAAGTATTGATATTTAATGTTAGAGCGTGTATTATTGCGCCCTCAAAACATTCCGGATTAGCTCAGCGGTAGAGTAGGCGACTGTTAATCGCTTGGTCGCTGGTTCGAATCCAGCATCCGGAGCCACTTTTACCGCCCATAATCACTATCGCGCCCCAAACCGCTCTCTGATAGTTTCAAGCTGCGCGAGCGCGTTTTGCATATTGTCAAACTTTACGATCGCGTCGTAGCGCTCAGCCTTGCGATAAACCTTGTCGTAGTATTCGCTCAGCAGCAGATAGGCGCATTTACGCAGATCGCGCCCGATAAACGCTTCGCGCGCCGCCGTTAAAGCCTTGCGCGGTATATGGGGCGCGATCCGCGCCGCCGCCGCGTCGAAAAACGCCAGATCGATAGCGCCGTACTCCCTAACCACGCGATCGACGCGATCTTCCATCGGAGTCTCGATATAGACGCGCAAACCCTTTTGGATCGCATCGTGCAACTTTGGCGGCACGATAACGCGCCCGATCGACTTGGATTCGGCTTCGATCGCAACCGGCGCGGCGGGAGCGAAACGGGCAAGCTCGTATTGCAGCTCGTTTTCAAACTTTGCCGTTTTGGGCTGAGCGCCGGCGATCTCGCCAAAAGCCGAACCCTTGTGGTTTGCCAGCGCCTCCAGATCGACGCTCCAGCTTAAAGCGCGGATCAGATCGCTCTTGCCGCTGCCGGTTGGTCCGTCCAGCGCGATAAACCTAAACGGCGGCAGATTGGCGAAATAGCGCAAAATCTCGTTGCGATACGCCTTGAAACCGCCCCGAATACGCCATATCCGATAGCCGATATGCGCCAGCACGACCGCGATCGACGAGCTGCGCATACCGCCTCTGGCGCAGTAGATCGCCAAGCGATCGGCGGGGGTAAAGAGTTTTTCAAGCCCGTTGAGGCGTTCGGCTAGATTTTTGCAGATATAACTCGCGCCCAGCGCCCGTGCGGCAAATGGCGTTCTGGCGTAGAGCCTGCCAATATCGGCGCGCTCCTCGTCGGTCATCGCGCAGAAATTGATCGCTTTTGGTATATTGGACGCGGCGTATTCGCCGGGCGATCTGGCGTCTAAGGTCGCGCTGAAACCCTCTCTGCCGTTTAGGTAGTCGGACGCGGAAATTTCATTAAACAAGCAAAAACCAATCCATAGCTAAAGTAACTAGCGGCTACAATCCCGCTTCAGGGAGGCGCAAACAATGCGGATCGATTCGTTCTTAAACGCCGTCAATCTTGTAAAACGCCGCGCAACCGCGCAGGATATGATAGCGCATAACGCCGTTTTGATTAACGGCGCGGCGGTCAAATCAAGCCGCGAGGTCAGAGTAGGCGATATAATAGAGCTGAAGTTTCTAACGCATAGCAAGCGCTACGAAACGCTCGCGATACCGACGACGCGCGTTACCCCGAAAACGGTGCAAAACGACTATATTAAGGAAATCGCTTGACATACGACGAAACAAAAGCGCAGTTCGACAGACTCTTTAGAAACGAGCTGTCGTTTGAGGAGGCGCAGGTTATGCTGCGCGAGTTATTCGAGCGCGGCGAGAGCGCCGACGAGATCGCCGCCGCGGCGGAGGTGATGAAATCGCACGCTCTCAGGCTGGATTTAGACCCTTCGCTGGCGCCAAAGCTGATCGATGTGGTAGGCACGGGCGGCGATAAGAGCTACTCGTTTAATATCTCCACCACCGCGAGCCTCGTCGTGTGCGCCGCGGGCGGCTTTGTGGCAAAACACGGCAACCGATCGATCACCAGCAAATCGGGCAGCGCCGACGTGCTGGAAGCGCTGGGCGTTTCGCTCAACCTCGACGCGCCGCGGCAGGTTAAACTGCTGGAGGCGACGGGCTTTGTCTTTATGTTCGCGCAAAACCACCACCCCGCGATGAAGCACATTATGCCCATCAGAAAGAGCCTCGATCACCGCACGATCTTCAATGTCTTAGGACCGCTGACCAACCCCGCCGGCGTGGATAGGCAGTGTATCGGCGTTTACGATCGCGCGCTTGCGCCCATCTTGGCTGAAACGCTCAAAAAGATGGGCTCAAAATCGGCGGCGGTAATATGCGGCGACGGCGGCGTAGACGAGCTGACGCTTTCGGGTCCCTCCCGCGTGGCGCGGCTGATTGGGGATAAAATACTGATGTACGAGATCGATCCAAGCCGTTTTGGGCTGATCCGCGCCCCTTTGGAGGCTTTGCGCGGGGCGGACGCCAAGTTCAACGCGCAGATCACGCGCAACATTTTCAAAGGCGAGGCGAGCGACGCGCAGCGCGACGCGATCTACTTCAACGCCGCGATCGCTTTGGAGGTGATCGATATGGCGCGCGACATCAAAGAGGGCATCGAGATCGCGCGAGCGACGATCGAATCGGGCAAGGCGCTGAAAAAACTCGACGAGATCGTAGAGGTCAGCTCCAAACTATGAATCGCGTAGCCGTGGAAAAGCCCGAAGATTTTGATCCGATCTGCCGCGATCTGCTCCTAAGCGGCAAAGAGGGAGCGGTGTTATTAAGCGGCGTTCTTGGCGCGGGCAAAACGACCTTTGTGCGGCGCTTCGCCGCTTTGCTAGGCGCGGAGGAAACCGCTTCGCCTACCTTTGGCGTGATGCACGAATATCTGCCCAATCTGCGCCACTACGATCTCTACCGCGTCGGCTCCGAAGCCTTTTTCGCCAGAGGTTTGCACGAGACGATAGAGGGCGGCTGGGCGTTTATAGAGTGGGCGGATCGCTCGATCGAGGATTATCTGAAAAAAAGCGCGATCCCATACGCGACGATCGCTATAACGATCGAGGGCGATCGGCGTTTTGCGAG
>JAITEA010000179.1 GCA_031282285.1 Helicobacteraceae bacterium | reverse complement strand
TTGTCATATTCGGCTAGACACAACCGAAAACTCGTGATCGCGTATATGCCGCTATCTGGCGTAAACGACAGATATTCGGATATAAAAAGGTTAATCGAGCGGTTTAGAGGCGAAAATGTTATGATCAATCTGCTGGAGTATAATCAAACAAGCGCTCGCCTATTGAAGCCGGTCGATAAAGAGCGGCTAAAGCGTTTCAAAGAGAGCTTGGAATATGGCGGCGTAGAGACGACGATAAGATCCTCTCGCGGCGCGAATATAAAAGCCGCCTGCGGGCAACTCGTCGCCAAATACAACCGCATAAACGATCCCTAAGTTTGCGACGCGGTTAGCTACTCGCCTTAATCGCAAAACGCGCTTTTTTGCCATTCATTTTTGTTTCCTTTTTATAAGATTAGCATAGCGTCGCCGTAGCTGTAAAAGCGGTAATTATTCGCGATCGCAAGCTCGTATAACGCTTTTGCGCGCTTAACGCCCACAAGCGAGCAGACCAGCATAAAAAGCGTAGATTTGGGCAGATGAAAATTGGTCATCAGCGCATTTATTCGGCGGGGCGGATTGTTCGGATGCAAAAACAGATCGCATTCGCCGCTTGTTTGTCGCGTTCTGGCGTAATACTCTATCGTTCTCGCGGCGGTTGTGCCGATCGCCAGTAGCGGCGCGTCCGAATCGATTAACGCTTGCGCGGCGGGAGCGATAGCGTAGCTTTCCGCGTGCATTTTATGATCGCGTATATCGTTAGTTTCCACAGCTTTGAAGGTGCCAAGACCGATATGAAGCGTGATTTCCGCCCATTTATAACGCGATCGGACGCGCTCCAAAAGCGGCGGATCGAAATGCAAAGAAGCGGTAGGCGCGGCGACGCTGCCTAAAACCTTGGCAAAACAGCTTTGGTATCTATTATCGTCGTTGGCGTTTGCGGCGCGTTTGATATATGGCGGCAGAGGCGTAGCGCCGATCTGTTCGGCGACTATTAAAAGCCGCGCAAAATCGATCGCTTTGCCGTTTTCAAAAAACCTGAGCAAGCGATCGCCGCTATCGCTCGCGCTTAACACTTCCGCGCTCAGATCGCCTTCAAAGATCAGCCGCGTTTTTTCGCTTACCTTGCCTTTTATCAGCGCCAAAACTCCCTCTTTGCTCTCTTTTATGATCAGCGCCTCTATTTTGCCGCCGCTTGATTTTCTGCCAAACAGCCGCGCTTTGATCACTTTGCTGTCGTTAAAAATAACCGCGTAATCGTTTGGCAGAAAGTCGCAGAGATTGTTTGCGATCGTATGAACTACGCGATCAGTTTCGCGATCGTACACGAGTAGCTTCGCGTTTGAGCGCGGCTCGATCGGCGTTTGCGCGATCAAGCCTTCTGGCAGATAGTAGTCGTAATCGGATAATAAAACGCTCAGCTTGTTTTCTCTTTGGCGGCGGGATTGACCATCTTAACGATCAAAATCGACGCGCCGTATAATAAGATCATAGGGATCGCCATCATAAACTGCGTTAGCACGTCAGGCGGCGTAAGTATAGCCGCGATAATAAATATAATCACGATCGCGTAACGGAAAAAGCCTTTAAGCGAATCGTCGTCTATCAGTCCGATCTTGGCTAAGAAAAAACACGCCACAGGCAGCTCGAAAGAGAGCCCAAAACCAAATATCAGCTTCAAAAAAAAGCTGAGATATTCGCCTATGCTTATCATAGAGGTTACAACGCCCTCGCCAAAATTGACAAGATACTTAAACCCATACGGAAACACAACATAGTAAGCAAACGCCGAACCGAGCAAAAACATAATAGTGGCGCAGATCACAAACGGCGCGGCGAAACGCTTTTCGCTGGCGTAAAGCCCGGGCGCGACAAACGCCCATATCTGATAAAAAATAATCGGCAGGCTGATTAACAGCGCGCCAAAAAAACTAACGACGACCGCCGTAAAAAACTGCTCGCCCATCTTGTAGGCGATCACATTGCCGCCTTCGTTCAGCGCCTCTTTAAGCGGCGCGCTAACCCATACCAGAATCGGCTCCCAAAACGCGAAACAGACAAAAAACGCGATAAACAGCGCGGCGATAATTTTAATTAAGCGGTTTCGCAATTCCGCTATATGAGGTTTGAGGTCCTCAAGCACGCTTTATCTCGTCTTCGGTTTTCTTGACGGTTGTCGTCAGATCGCTAAAGAGATCGCGCACTTCGCGGGAAGTTTCCTCTAATTTCGGCGCGTCGATCTCTTTGGTCAGCTTTTCTTTGTATTCAAGCGCTTCCGATTTGAGCTCGCTAAGATTAATCTCTTGATCAAAGGCTGTTTTGGCTTCGGTCAGATGTTTTTTGACTGCGCGAAAAAACTTAGCCGTTTTCACCATCGCCTCGGGCAGCTTCTCAGGACCCAAAAAGATAATCGCCACGACGGCTACCAGCAAAATCTCGCCAAGCCCCATTCCAAACATCCGCTAATCCTTTATCGCGGCTGATTTTATACTATCCTCCCTTCGCCGGCGGCTTTGCCGATCGCCCCGCCGCCGCGAACGCCTCTTATAACCCTATGCGCTTAAAGTGTCCCTGCGGCGCTTTGCACACTGGGCACGCCCCGGGCGCTTTTTTGCCTCTATGCGTATGCCCGCAAATGTCGCACACCCAAACCTCCTCGTCCTCGCCGGCAAAAAAGCCCTGCTCCCGCAGTAACTTCTCAAGCTCGAGATACTTTTGCTCGTGCTCTACCTCAACCTTGCCTATGGCGTTAAAGAGCCTTGCCGCTTCGTCGAAGCCCTCCTCTTTGGCGACTTTGGCAAAATCAGGATACATCGTCGTATGCTCGTATCGCTCGCCGGCGGCAGCGTAGAGCAGATTCGCCGCCGTTTTCTCCCAATCGTTTCCTCGCGCGATCTTGTTGTAGAGCGCAAACTCCATTTTGGCGTGGCTGTGCTCGTTGAAGGCGAACTCGTCAAAGAAGTCGGCGATCTGGTTGAACCCCTCGTTCCTCGCGATCTCGGCGAAAAAGTTGTATTTGTTGCGCGCCTGAGACTCGCCCGCGAAGGCTTTAAGCAGGTTTGTAGCCGTTACAAGCTCGTTGACCGCCCGCATAGGCTCGCCGCAACAGGTAAGCGTTCCGCCTCCAATTTTCTGAACCTCTACTTCGTTGCCGCATTTGTCGCAGCGGAAAGTTTGATACTGTTTCATAGTAACCCTTTGTTTAAGATGGGCAATGATAGCGCCTTTTGGCTTTAATTTATAAAAATTATTTGTTGAGAACCAATTGAGAACGCGCCGCCAAAGGCTCGGATCGCGCAAACAATGCCTCTAATCCCCCTCCCCTTTCCCACGCCCGATCGCCGCGACAATTCCCTCCTCCTACCCCTTTATCAATGGGGAATTAAGAAGTTGCGATCGACGAATCTCCCCCCTGACAAGGGGGGGGTTTCGTCATTCCCGCGTAGGCGGGAATCCATCTTGTTCCCTATGCGAGCGTAGCTTGCGCTCCGCTTCGCCTTCCCCCCTGATAAGGGGGGATTAGAGGGGGGTTTGAAACGAGTCCTAATCCCATTAAAATTAAATCTACACGAAACCGAACCCCCCCTGCCCTCCCCTTATCGAGGGGCGGAGCGGCGCGAATGCGGAGCGGCGCTCGCGGTATGTGGGAGGGGAAACCCCCCTAACCCCCCTTATCAGGGGGGAATAATGGGAAGGGAAAGATGGTTGGTTCAGATCGTGGTATATACGGGCGCGGCTTATCAAAAAAAGGGGGGAAATTGTCGCG
>JAITEA010000157.1 GCA_031282285.1 Helicobacteraceae bacterium | reverse complement strand
AAATATACAAAAATTGTCGCGTTTCTGGATTCAAGATATGAAGAGATAACTTTGGAGTACTACTATTTTGACGACCGGTTATTTTTTATGTTCGAGCAAGAAAAAGAGTTTCTGGGAGTTAAAGGACGCGAAATCGACGGAGTTCCATTTGATGAAAATAAATATAATCTATACGAAAATAGATTTTATTTCAAAGACAATAAAATGATAAGATGGCTTTCGGAATCCAAGCAAAGTATACCTAGCGGCTCTTTTGAGTTTATATTAAAAGAGGCTACGATTATTAAAGACTCGCAAATATATTTAACGCTATGTCCGCAAGAGTGCGAGGAGTTGTAGATGTTTGGAGCCGGATCGTATGTAAAATCGCTTTTAGCCGCGATATGTTTTTGCGCGATCGCAACGCCTCTTTTGGCAAAAGAGAGCCGTTATACAAACAAATACGCCGAAGCGCTGCAAGCGGATATAACAATCTATTCGCATTTATATTGCGGCGATTTGAACTCTCAATTTATTTTTTATGTCTATGATCGCGGCGATTATATTCATTTCAATTCTGCCGAGCAAGCGATCGCAAATCTCGTAAAAAGCGGCGTAGCGAAAGATATGATATTTTTTGTGGATTTACGCAAAACTAGCGGCGCGCGATCTATTTCTTATCTTTCCGAAGCGATAAGCCAATTGCATATCGATACGGCTTCGCGTTTTTATTTTACCTTTCCCGATTATCCGATAACGCTTCATTTTGAGCTTATAGAGAGCGACAAAAAGAACGCGGAACGCCAAGACGGCGGCAAACGGGACAATACGCGCGATATTGCGTATTTTTGGATAAACGATATGAAAGATAAGCGAATTAAATGCTCTTTAAGCGCCGATTAACGCTTGTAATAAGCGGCGGCGAGCTTACCGGAAGCGAAGACCTGCGTTAAAAACTTAATCATGCTTGCCAAAGCGGACGAAGGATACAAGCCTAACGCCGGTAGCGCGGGCGAGTTTAATCGCGTTTGGATTATAATTAAAAGACGGGCGTAAATGACGGAGTTTGCGGCGGAAGAGAAAAAGGAGACGGCTATGAGAGAAATCTACGCATATACCTACGATACGCTTGACGAAGCCCTGAAGTCGGGTATGAGTTTATCGAAACGAAAAGAACTGATGAAAAAGGCGTGCGAGACGCTCACGGACGATTTTGTCGCGCTTTTATTCAACTACGACACGCCTATCCCTCAGTCTTATATTACAAGATACCCTTATCATCAAGCGTATAAGTGCAAAACAAAAGAAAATTTTTTTGAGCGCTTATATTTAGAACTTGACCGCTATACGGAGGGAAGGAAAAATGGCGAGCTTCCAAAAACATACCGATCTGACGGCAAGCCGTGGTTTAGCGACGATATCTACGCGCGCGATCAAATTTATATCTTGGGATTTGAGTACCGGTATGAATATGGCAGCGTGATTTTGACCAGTAACCGCATCGGCGAATTTTATGATACCGTCGCCAAATACGCCAAAAAATATCCCGACAAATATACGGATTGCGAAGAGAATCGCGAACGGCTTGAAAGCTTAAAATACAACGCCGGAGATTTTAATCGCGATCGCGACGGCAGGTATTATACTTTCTTTGTCAAAATAGACAAAGAGGGCTTTAGGAATACCCTGCTTGAGGTATTGGAACGAGGCGAAAGCGAGGGGCTATTCGACCGGTTTGCAAAGACGGCGGATTTTAAGTACGATATATGGGAATATGATTAAAACGCCGATTAAGCGTAAATAATCAACAGAGGATTATTGAAAATCGGCGAGGATTTTAAGGCGCGCGCGCGTCATAGATACGCCTATAACGGCAAAACCTATAAGCAGGCAGCCGATACCCATAACCATCAGCCCAAACGGCTCTTCGCCGATAAAAATATCCGTCAGCTCGAATATCGCCCCGATCAGCGCGAACGCGCCAAAGACAAATATCCCCGCGCCAACCAGCATAACCGCCGCGCACACGATCATAAACAGCCGCGCGATAAAGCGATATTTCGCCATTAGCCGCGATCGATAAAACGCTTGGTCAGATCGCCGTAATGCTCTACGCGCCGATCGCGCAAAAAAGGCCATATCCGGCGCGTTTTTTCCGTCCGCTCAAAGTCCAGATCGGCGTATAAGATCGCGTCGTTTTCAAGCCCCGCTTCGGCTAACATCTCGCCCTGCGCGCCGCATATAAAACTATGCCCCCAGAAATCGACGCCCGCGCCCAAGCCGTCTTGACCCTTTTCCAGCCCGACGCGGTTTGCGCTAATAACGGGCAGCGCGTTAGCCACGGCGTGCGATCGCTGAACGAGCCGCCACGCCTCAAGTTGCCTTGATTTTTCCTCCGGCGTATCGCTTGGATCCCACCCGATCGCGGTCGGATAGATCAAAATATCCGCGCCCGCGAGCGCCATAAGCCGCGCCGCCTCTGGATACCACTGATCCCAGCAGATCAAAACGCCAAGCCGTCCGAGCGTCGTATCGATTGGCTTAAAGCCCAGATCGCCGATCGTAAAATAGAACTTCTCGTAAAAACAGGGATCGTCGGGGATATGCATCTTGCGGTATTTGCCCGCCAAGCTCCCGTCGGCTTCGATAACCGCCGCCGTATTGTGGTACAGCCCCGCGGCGCGTTTTTCAAACAGCGACAAGACCAGAACGACGCCAAGCGCTTTGGCGATCGCGCCGAAATACTCGGTCGATTCGCCCGGGATCGTTTCGGCTAGGTCGAAAAACGCGGGGTTTTCGCTCTGGCAGAAGTAGAGCCGGTTGTGCAATTCGCTCAAAACGATCAGCCGCGCGCCGTTTTGCGCCGCCTTACGGATATTTTGCTCCGATCGCGCCGCGTTTTGAGCCTTTTGCGCCGTAAAAGATTGTTGTATCAAAGCCGCCTTCATAAGCCGCCATTATAGGCAATCCCTCTTTTGATAAAATCGCGCCGCATTATGGGGGTCGTTTATGTCGCTGGATAACAACTACAATCCGAAAGATATAGAGAGCGGATTATACGAGGAGTGGGAAAAAGCGGGGATTTTCGCCTCGAACAAAGGGGGCAAACCTTTCACCATTATGATGCCGCCGCCCAACGTTACGGGCAGCTTGCATATCGGACACGCGCTGAATCATACCTTGCAGGATATTATCGTCCGCTACAAACGCATGGACGGCTACGACGCGCTCTGGCAGCCCGGGCTTGATCACGCGGGGATCGCCACGCAAAATGTCGTGGAAAAACGGCTGCTTGCCGAAGGGATCAAAAAAGAGGAGATCGGGCGCGAGGAGTTTATCCGCCGCGTGTGGGACTGGAAAAACCAAAGCGGCGGCGCGATCGCAAGCCAGCTTCGGCGGCTTGGAACCAGCCCCGACTGGTCGCGAGAGCGTTTTACGATGGATTACGGCTTGCGGCAGGCGGTCAAAAAGGCGTTTGTCAAGCTCTACGACGACGGGTTGATCGTTCAGGACAACTATATGGTCAATTGGTGTACGCACGACGGCGCGCTAAGCGATATAGAGGTCGAGCACGAGGAGGTCGAGGGCGCGCTTTACCATATCCGCTACCCGCTTTCCGACGGGAGCGGCGCGATCGTAGTGGCTACCACGCGCCCCGAAACCTTTTTCGGCGATAGCGCGGTAATGGTTCATCCAAGCGACGAACGCTACGGCGCCTTTGTGGGCAAGCGCGTCAAATTGCCGCTGATTAACCGCGAGATCGAGATTATCGCAGACGAATATGTGGACGCGAGTTTTGGCACGGGCGCGGTCAAGGTTACGCCCGCGCACGATCCCAACGACTACGAGGTGGGCAAGCGGCGCGGCTTGGAGTTTCTGACGATATTCGACGAATCGGGGATATTAAACGATCTGTGCGGCGGTTTTGAGGGGCTTGAGCGGCTTGAGGCGCGCCCGAAGGTGATCGAGGCGCTGCAAAAGGGCGGCTTTATCGAAAAGATCGAAAAGCATATCCATCAGGTCGGTCGCTGTTACCGCTGTCATAATATCGTCGAGCCGTATATCTCCAAGCAGTGGTTTGTGAAAAAGGAGATCGCCGCCGAAGCGATCGCGCGGGTAAACGCGGGCGAGACGAAGTTTGTTCCGCCGCAGTGGAAAAACAACTTTGACTCGTGGATGGGCGAGCTGCGCGACTGGTGCATATCGCGCCAGCTCTGGTGGGGGCATCGCGTTCCCGTCTTTTACTGCGTCGAGTGCCGCGAGAGATGGGCTACGATCGAGGACGAGCCAAACTGCTGCCCGCGCTGCCACTCCACCGGCATCGTTCAAGACGCCGATGTATTAGACACTTGGTTTAGCTCCGCTTTGTGGGCGATTAGCACGCTAGGGTGGGGCAACGAGGGCAATCACAATGTGAAACCAAGCGATCTAAGCGATCGCCTGCCAAACGATCTGCTGATAACTGGCTTTGACATTCTGTTTTTCTGGGTGGCTCGTATGCTGATGATGGGCGTCTATCTGACGGGCAAAACGCCGTTTAAGGAGGTCTATCTCCACGCGCTGGTGCGCGACGAAAACGGTCAGAAGATGAGCAAATCCAAAGGCAATGTGATCGACCCGATAGAGGTTATCGATCTGCACGGCGCGGACACGCTACGCTTCACGCTCGCCGCGCTGTGCGCTCAGGGGCGCGATATCAGGCTCTCGCATAAGGTTTTAGAGACTTACAAACACTTTGCCAACAAGATATACAACGCCGCGAAATATCTGCTACTAAAACGCGCCTCTTACGCCGAGATCGGCGAGATAACGATCAAAACCGATCTGGGGCGCTATACGCAAAGCCGCTTGAACGCCGCGATCGCGGAGATACGCGGCGCGCTCGATAGCTACCGCTTCAACGACGCGGCGATCGCGTTGTACCGCTTTATCTGGACGGAGTTTTGCGACTGGGGCATAGAGCTTAGCAAAGCCGACGACGCGAGCGTAGAGGAGATCGGCGCGGTATTTATCGAGGCGCTCAAACTGCTTGCGCCGTTTATGCCCTTCTTGAGCGAGCGGCTCTACAAGGCGCTGACCCAAAAAAGCGCCAGCGTAACGATCGCGCCCTTCCCGATAGCCGCCAAGCGCGATTTGCAAGCCGAAGCGCGGTTTAATATCGCGATCGAGGCGATCGTCTCGATCAGACGCGCCAAAGCCTCTATCGATCAAGCCAACAAGCCGATCGCCAAAGCCTATATCCGCCTGTACGAGGGCGTTGCCGCGCCGCCGCCGAACTTTATCGAAAAGCTCGCCCGCGTCGAAAAGGTAGAGTTTACGGACGAAAAACGCAAGGGCGCGAGCGATATAAGCGACAATCTCGAGACGATCATTCCCGTCGAAAACCTCGATCTAAGCTCGTTAATCGCCCGCTTGGAGGCGCAGAAGGTCAAAATCGTAAAGGAGATAGAGAAATTGCGAGGCTTGCTAGACAACGCCGATTTTATCGCCAACGCGCCGCAGGCTACGCTGGATAAAAACCGCGCCCTGCTTCAGGAAGCCGAAAAGAAGCTGACGCAACTGGAGGAGAGATTGAAGGCGCTTGTATAAACGCCTTCAACGGAACGCTTTAAGCCGCGAGGCGGCGCGTTAGACCGCCTCTTTGAACTTTTTGCCTACCTTGAAAGCGACCGCTTTTTTGGAAGGGATTTTGATCTCTGTCTTGGTCTTGGGGTTGATACCCGTTCTAGCCGCGCGAGTGCGGACTTCAAAAGAGCCGAAGCCCACAAACTGAACGGAATCGCCCTTAGAAAGGGTCGATACGATCGTATCTAGCGTCGCGTTGAGCGCCTTTTCGGCGTCTGCTTTGCTCAGCTTTGCCGCTTCCGCGACTTTCGCTACGAACTCTGGCTTGGTCAAGGTCTTCCCTGCTGCCATTGTGATGATCCTTGGAATGAGATATGAACGGCAGGATTGTAATGTTGAATTTCTTAAATAAACCTATCGAGATAGCTTTTTCGCTAAAATTTCTTGATAACTAGAGCGAAGTTAAAGATTTTTGGCTGACAAAAACGCTCGATAAATTACGATCGGGAGGTCAGATGATCACGGCGGCGAGAGCGTTCGGGCGGTAAGATGGGTCGCAACAATATAAGCGCGCCAAAGACGGCGACAAAAAATGTCGTCCGTTTTTCAAAACTCAGCAAGGCGATACTCGCGCTGGTCGCGATCGCCGTTTTTTTGCTGATCGCGCCGGCTTATCTCTACTGGTTTGGCGATATCGCCTCGCTGAAAACTTACGAAGTCGCGATCGAAGAGCGCTATTTTGCGGCGGGCGGCGCGCCAGAACCGATCGAGAGCAAGAGCGTTAAGCCGATTATATATATGAACGCGCCGTCGCTGAAGGATTTGAACTCGTCGGAGCGCAAAAAGCGGTTTATCGAGACGATTTTGCCGTCGATCTTGATCGTCAAACACAGGCGCGAACAGGAGAGGGAGCTAGCGATCGCCATTATGAATAAGTCCTATCCCACGCGTTCAGAGCGGCTGTTTATGCGTAATTTATACGAAACCTACCGCGCCAAAACCGCCGAAGAGCTGCTGCTCAAGCTGCAAACCCACCCAAACAGCGTAGCCATCGCGCAGGCGGCGCTGGAGAGCGCGTGGGGGACTTCCAATGTGTTTCTTGAAACCAACAACCTTTTTGGCGTCTGGTCGTTCAGCGAAAACGAGCCGCGCTATCTTGCCGTCGTCCGCAAAAAGGGGGTGAAGGTGTATGTGAGGCGCTATCAGAGTATGTATGAGTCGATCGAGGACTATTTCAGGGTCGTGGCGATCGGCAGGGCGTTCGAGGAGTTTCGCGCGCGCCGCGCCGAGGGTATGGAGCCGCTAGAGCTGGCGGCTTTGCTGGAGATGTATTCGGAACAGCGCAAAGAGTATGTGCAAAAGCTGCGATATGTTATAAAAAGCAACGATCTGACGAGATTTGACGACTATTCGCTTGAGAAGGCGTATCTATTTTTGAAGGCGGCGTTATGAATCTGCAAAAAATATTGAACGAAGTCGCCGACGAGGTAAGAGGCTCGCTTGGCAAGGGCAGCGTGGCGAACTATATCCCCGCGCTCGCCATAGCCGATCCGACCAAATTCGCTATGGCGCTGGCTACGGTTGAAGGCGAGCTTTTCAGCGTGGGCGACGCGGAGGATAAGTTCTCTATCCAGAGCATATCGAAGGTTTTCGCGCTGACGCAGGCGTTTGGGATATTGGGCGGCGATCTCTGGCGCAGGGTGGAGCGCGAAAACGCGGGCAGCGAGTTTAATTCGCTGCTGCTGCTAGAGCTTGGCTACGGGATACCGCGAAACCCGCTGACGAACGCGGGCGCGATCGTTACGACCGATATTATCCTGACGGAAAAGGGCAAGGAGACCAAAGCGGCGATGCTGGAGTTTCTGCGCGAAAGAAGCGGCAACGCGTCGATTGGCTTCAACGAGGAGATCGCGCACCTTGAGATTGAGCACGGTCATCGCACAAAGGCGATCGCGCACCTTATAGCGAGTTTCAAAAATCTCGAAAACCACCCGCAAACCGTCGCGATGCTCTACTTTTACCAGTGCGCTATGGAGGCTTCCTGCGCGGATTTGGCGCGCTCGTTGCTGTTTTTGGCGAACAAAGGCGAATGCCCCGTCAGCAAAAAGCGCGTAATCAGCGCCTCGCAGGCAAAGCGGATCAACTCCATACTGCTTACTTGCGGACATTACGATGTCTCCGGCGATTTCGCCTTTAGAATCGGGCTGCCGGGCAAAAGCTGCGTAAGCGGCGCGATCGTCGTCGTAGCCCCGGGTAAAATGGCGCTCGCCGCGTGGTCGCCCGCGCTGAACAAAGACGGCGTGTCGCTCGCCGCGAGCGAGGCTTTGGAGATTTTCGCGCACAAAACCGGCTTGTCTATATTCTAAGCCTTGCGCTCTGTCTTTGCGCGGTTTTAATTAGTCGTTTGTAAGACCGTCGATATTTAAGCGCTGCATCAGATCGCAAGCGTCCAGATCGCAGGCTGTATTAACGTCTTTGGCGGCTTTTTCAAGCTCTCCGATTTCTATATAGGCAAGCGCGCGGTAGTGGTAGGCGTAGTCGAAATTAGGGTCGATCGAGATAGCTTTTGTAAGATCGGCTATCGATTGATTGTATTCGCCAAGCGCGTAATAGGCTACGCCTCTGCTTTTATACGCCGCGGCATTGCTTGGATCGATTTCAATAGCGGCGCTATTATCGGCGACCGAGGCGTTGTAATCGCCCAGATAATAATAGACGGCGGCGCGGTTTAGATAGGCGTCGATATATCTTGGATTGGTCTCGATCGCCCGCGAATAACGCTCTATCGAGCCGTTGTAATCGCCGCGATCGTAAGCCTTCGCGCCCGCTTTGAACAGCTCTTCGGCGCTCTTGAACAGATCGCTCGCGCTCTGCGCGAACGACAGCGCGCACAGCGCGGCAAAAAAAGCGAATAGTTTCATTTAATTTCCCCTTGATACAAAAGTTTATCGCCCGTCGGACTGAAAAGACAGGTTTTTGAGCAATTCCGCTTCGGCGTTCGCGATCAGCTTAGCGCCGCCGATATTCTTATCGCCCAGAGCCGCGCCGAAAACGGCTTTCGCCTCGAGACTATTATCGCGGAACTCAAACGATCCGTTGTCGATCATATCGACGATCTTATTAGCGATCGATACAAGAGCGTCCCGCGTTTCGATATTAGTTAATACCGCGAGCCTGTTTGAACCTATAAAATATATCGTATCGGCGCCGGAGATCACTCTGCCTATAAGCTCGCTTGAACGCTTCATAGCGTAATCGTAAGCGGCAAGATAGAGCAGATCGTCGTCGCAGCGAAGATGTACGCCGATTACGATCAGACCAAACGGACCTTTGCCCTCCAAATCCTCTAGCAGCGCCCTGCGATTATACAAGCCGGTCGCGTCGTCGATCGTAAGCGGCGGCAGCAATTTGGAGTGCGTCAAACGGATATGGTTGGCAAAGTCGTCAAACTCCGTGATCCCCATCGCTTCCAGCCGATCGGCTTTGCGCGTTCCAAGACGATAGGAAAACCGCGCCACCATATCCAGCGGGCGCGTGATGGTTTCCGTCAGCTTTCTAGCCGATCTGGCGCTTTGCAGACCAAGCGCGAGGTAAAAGAGCGCCACCGACGCGGCAATGATAGCGGCGATATACATCAACTCTTTGTACAATTTGGCGCCTTTGGGATCGATCTCGCCAATCGGCGCTCCGTAAACCAGCGTTATGGGCAACCCCTCCAGCTCCTCTTCGATCAGCTCGAATCGCTCCTGCTTAATACCTGAAAAATAGCTTTGCTCGTTAAAACCGCCCGAAACGGAGCCGTACAAAATCTTCCTGTTTTGCGTGTCGGCAACAAACGCGAAACCGTTTTGCGCCGCCGGAATATCCTTGATAGTATCGCCGAATAGCTTCTCTTTGGACAGCTCAAAACCCGTTACGCCGATAGGCCGGTTGGCGGCGAAAACGGGCGCGACAATCTTTAAGCCGCCGTTAATCGAAAGCCGCCACTGCTTGCGCGGATTCTTGCGGACGCTCTCGTACAGCGATTCGTTGGAGCTTGCGTTGAGATCGACCGAGGCGATCGGCGGATAGACCAGCGCGAAAGGGTCTTCAAGATATACAAAGCCGCTAGAAACCGGCATAGCGTTTGTGCGCTCCGTCAAAATCGGTAGCGCCAGCAACAGGCGGCTCGCCTTTTTGCGCGCGTCTTGATTCAGCTCGATTGGCGTGTAGAAGGTGAACGGCTTTTTCGTCTCGTTTTTGTACAGATCGCCCTCTTTGTAGAAGGTCGCGTTGTAGTTGAAGCGATCGGAGTAGGTGAAAAGCTCGCTCGCCTGCGTGGAGAGGCTCAGCGCGTCGGCGCCGATAAGCTCGATCCTCTCGCGCAGGCTGTTCGCTTTGACCTTCGTTATCGTTCGCGCCGTTTCGTCGAAAACCGCTTTGTAGCTCTCCTTGTGCAGCTCGACCTGCTTGGTCGGGAGCGCGAAAAGCGCGGCAATCGGCACGCAAACGCATAGGAACTGCCAGATAATCAGACGCTTCGTGTGCGAAGCGATTTTTGAACCAATCGTATTCATTATTGGAAGTTTAGGCAAAAAAACCTAAAGGAGCTAAGCCGTTTTTGGCTAAAAACCTGCGGCGATTATTATTTGGCGAGGTTTAGTATGGCAAAAAGGGCTTTGATTTCGGTAAGCGATAAGAGCGGCGTCGCGGCGTTCGCAAAGGCGCTGATCGCGAGCGGTTACGAGATTATCAGTACGGGCGGCACGCTGAGAGCGCTGCGATCAAGCGGCGTAGAGGCGATTGAAGTTTCCGATCTCACGGGCTATGGGGAGCTGTTTGGCGGGCGCGTCAAAACGCTGCATCCGGTTATTCACGGCGGCGTTTTGTTTCGCCGCGACAACGAGCAAGATTGCATTCAGGCGGGCGCCAACGGGGTAGCGCCTATCGATCTTGTCTGCGTCAATCTCTACCCGTTCAAAGCTACGACGAAACGAACGGACGATCTCGCCGAGATTATAGAAAATATCGATATCGGAGGTCCCGCGCTGATTCGCGCCGCGGCTAAAAACTTCGCGTCCGTGATAGTGGCGACCGATCCGAGCGACTACGAGGCGATCTTGGACGCCCTCGCAAACGGCGACGACGGCTACGAGTTCCGCGCCGCGCTGATGGTCAAAGCCTACGAACACACCGCGCGATACGACGCGACGATCGCGGGCTATATGGGCGCGCGCTTTGGCTTGGCGGCGCGAAGCGCGACGATCGCAGGCTCGCTGGCGTTCCCTCTGCGCTACGGCGAAAACCCGCATCAAAAGGGCTTTTTGTATCAATTCGACGATTTTTACTCGAACGACTTTAAGGTATTGCGAGGCGAGGCGAGTTTCAACAATCTGACCGACGCGTCCGCCGCAATCAAGATCGCCCGCGCCTTCGGCGAAAGCGCGATCTGTATCGTCAAGCACGGCAATCCGTGCGGTTTCAGCCTGCGCGAAAATCTTTGCGAGGCGTGGGACGAGGCGCTGCGCTGCGACAGCCTATCGGCGTTTGGCGGCGTCGTAGCGATCAACGGCGCGGTCGACGAGGCGCTCGCGCTAAAGATAAGCAAGATGTTTATCGAGGCGATTATCGCGCCAAGTTTCAGCGAGGCGGCGCTTGGCGTTTTCGCGGCTAAGAAACGGCTTAAACTGTTCAAAGCGGGCGAGGGCGACCGGCTGAGCGATCTGCGCGATAAGATCGATTTTAAGCATATTCTAGGCGGGTTTGTACTGCAAGAAAGCGACGAGGCTAGCGCCGCGGAGATCGACGCGGCGAAAGTCGTAACGCGCTTGGCTCCGAGCGAGGCGCAAAAAGCCGATCTGCGCGTAGCGTGGCTGATCGCCGCGCTTACAAAGTCCAACTGCGTGGCGTATGTCAAAGATCGAACGCTCGTAGCGATCGGAATGGGTATGACAAGCCGCGTCGATTCGGCGCTCGCCGCTATGCGTAAAGCCGAAACTATGGGTTGCAACATACGCGGTGCGTCGATGGCGAGCGAGGCGTTTTTCCCCTTCCGCGACTCTATCGACGCGGCGAGTTTAAGCGGCGTGGCGGCGATAGCGCAGACGGGCGGCAGCGCGCGCGATCAAGAGGTGATCGACGCGGCGAACGAGCATAATATAGCGATGGTTTTTACGGGCGTCCGGCATTTCCTGCATTAACCCGCATTAAGCCGCCGCGAGCGTTGATTTTATATAAACCGTCAAGATCGATCCGCGCTACGCGAATTGAAACTTGTTCCCCTCGCCGTCGATAGGGGAGGGGGGGAGGTTGTACCTCCGCGTCTCTTGCTAATGGGAGTTGAAACCTCGACGCCAAATTAAACCAGTAACGAAACGGCTTAGTTTTGGGCGAACGAGCGCGGGAGGGGCGAAATCTAAAGCTGTCGTCCGCGCTGTTTGAGTTTATTCGCCTTTGCGCCAAATCCACCAAAAAACCAACAGGGCGAATATAAGCGAAAAAATACTATCGCCCGAAAAATCATAAACCATACATTATTTCAAATCAAAAATGAAGTATATCTAACCTATCAATAGCAGAGCTTAAGTTAAGCTTATGAGCTTGATTGGCTTATTGTTACCGTCCCTTCTTGTAGTGGTAACTCAATATTTGTTTCTTAGTCTTGTTGTATCTATTTCCCTTGCTTCTATTTTATCCTCAAGCCTGCCTAACCACCGATTCCACTCTTGTATGTCCTTCTCGTTCTCATCTATAGCTTGAGCAATACTATCAAAGACTTTTCGAGTTGTAGCGCTTATTGTTATATTAAGCTTAGCGGCACGGCTAGAAAGGCTAGCAGCTCTTTCTTTTAGTTGCATTAGTCTATCTTAAGAGGTTTGAGTCTCGTATTCTTTCCACTCCCACAATCCTTGTTTTCTTAACTTGCCCGATTCGGCTAACTCTTCAAGTATTGTCTGAGCGTTGATTATGGTTGTCTTATCTACTTTTCCATTCTCTGTTGCTTTGGCTATAATTTTTGCTAGATCGTTAATAGTTCTTGATGAAAAATATTCATTATGAGTAACTTCTCCTGCTATACCCTCTAGCTCTCGTCTTATACTATCTTTTCTCTCTTCGCTATCAATAGCTTTAAGTAGCTTTCGTAGCGTTAAAGAATCGTCTTCCGCGTCGCTTTGATATTCGTAAGCATATCTCTCTTTATTGGTTGCTTGTTGTTGTTTCTTGGCTTCTTCTACGCTTCTAACGCTATAATCCCCATACTCTCTTTTCCCTCTAAAGCGAGTTCGTTTAGTATTCAGCTCTGGGGCTACATCTATAAATATAATCTTTCCGTCGGCTGTTTGTCTTGCATTGCGGGGATTTACATCATTTATCACATAATTAGAGTTCACATATATGCTATTTTTTGCAAACTTAAGCCCCCTTTTCTCCATCTCAGCCTGTATCAAAGGCAGTTCGTCCCAAGTTAGCTCCCGCCCATTAACATACTTTTGACGCAAAATAACCCCAAATGAAGTGGATAATGTAGTCGGTCCTGTAAATCCTACTAGCTCATACGGAGCTTCAGGGAATATAGAGTTGTATAAAGCGATGCGATCTAAAAAATCGAGAGGGGTTTTTGAGAAATGTGAATAATCAAATACCTCTTTTAGCACATAGTCTGGGTTATTTGGGTCTCTATATACTTTTGCTTCATTTCCATCATTAAGAAATTGCCATGATTTTATTGTCTCGGGAGCAATCCAGACGCCTTCTGGTTTGGCGTACCTTTCTAGGAGCTCTTCTTGTTCTTGAGCGCGGCTAGACCATATTTCCTCAATTCCCTGTCCAACTCTACTTGTTTCAGTTGCTGCTCGTAAGACCAAGGTTGCTTCGACATTTCTTGAACCGCTCTTAAGCCTTCCTTGCTCTTCGTCCAATGATAGTCTGTTAATGATGTCATGCCCTTCCTCAATTCGTCCAGCTCGCTCTCTGTCCATTGTAATGAAGGGTCTGCTCTGCTCAGCGTTCCCATTGTCGGTTTCCTCCTCTTCTGTAATCATTCCCCGATTT
>JAITEA010000022.1 GCA_031282285.1 Helicobacteraceae bacterium | reverse complement strand
CTCCGCGAGCTTTCTTGACAAAAGGCACAGATATAGATCGCCCGCGAGCGCGACACTCGTTATACGCGGCGCGTCTGGATAGGCGGCGGCAAAGATCATATTGATAGGAAGCCTCACGATCGGTCGCTCCAGCGCGCCAAGCGCGGCGATATCCTCCTCTTTGGCGATTGCAATATTCGCCACAAAGCCGATGTCGGTCGGCATAATTACGGCGTTTTGGTCGCAAAAGCGTTCGTCCGGCAACGACAGGGCGTATTTGCCCGCGATCTCGACGCGCCCTTGCTCGCGCAAAGCGGTTATAAGATCGTCAATCGGCGGCATACCCGTAAGGTTGGCGCCTCTGCCTATCTCCGGCGCGATCGTAAAATCGCCGCTTTGCGCGGCAAGCGCCAGCGATTTGGGCGTAAAGCCGATAACCGCTTCGCAAGGCTCGATCTCGCTCGCTTCGTCCGGCTTCCACTCCAAAACGGCTTTGGCGGAGGCGGCGCGCAGAAAGATCGACAGCGGCAGCTCGGCGGCTAAGAGATCGCTAAAGGCTTTCAGCTCGTCCGCGTCGCCGCGCGCAAAGAGCGTTATCGTTTCGTTTTGTTTTTTGATATAAAACTCGCGTTTCGCCTCGGAAGCGATCGCGCGCAAAAAGTTCTCTAAAACGGCGTTTCGCGCCGCATACTCAAACTCAAAAGCCAAGATCATTGTTCCCGTCCAAACTCGTCGGCGACTTGCTGAATAGTTATATCTGGATCGACGATCTTAGCCTCTACGCCAAGCTCTTTTAAGTGGGTTATCAGCGTTTGCTCCATCAAAACGGCGCCTTTTTGCGTACTTTCGGTCATCTGCAGCGTGGTACCGCCGACTACCCGCGGGATAATACCGATAATCTTGGTTTTGGGGCGGTCGCCTAGCAGATCCATCATAGCCAGCGTCTGGAGCATCTCGACCTCGTGCGCGCTGCCCTGCCAGCGCACGCCGCGGGGCATATCCTCGTAATCGAAGAAAAAAACATCGCCGATCGCGGCGTTATCGGCGCTTACGCAGTCGAAGATCACGCAGTAGTCGTATTGGGCGATAATGGGCGTAAGCAGTTGCGCCAGCGTTCCGCCGTCGATAATCTCGATCGTATGTTCGGCGGATACGAAGCGGTATTTGCGTTTAATCAGTCGGCTCAAATGAACTCCGACGCCTTCGTCGGAGAACATTATGTTGCCGATGCCAAGCAAAAGTATCTTCAAGCGATCAATGTTTCTTTCGGAACTTGATACCGCTTAAGATAGAGTCCAGCGCGCCCTCTTTGCCCTTGAGCGAGTTGAAGATCACCATATAGACATGCACGGGCAGGAATATGATCAAAACCCACATCAGGATATGGTGGATCGTCCGCACATTGGCAAGCCCGCCCATCAGAACCTCAAAAGGACGCAACGCGCCGTAGAGCAAGCCGCCAAGCCCCTCGTGATATGTGTGAACATACAAGATCAGCCCCGTCAGGCAGAGCAGTACAAATACGATGTACAGCCCCGCGTAGGCTACGAACTGCAGCGGGTTATACACGCCCTTTAGATGCGGGTGCTTGCCGATCAGCAGATAGTATTTAAGCTGGTTAATCCAGACTTTGGGGCTTAGCGCGTCGCCAAACGAGCCGCGCTCCAATCTCTCCGCCTTGTTTTTGGAGGCGAAAAAGTAGTAAATCTTAAACAGCGTGATCGCCACGAGCACAAAGCCGAATATCTCGTGCCACATACGCATTCTCGCGTTCAGGAAAAGGTTGGGTTCGCCCGAAACGGCGGGCGCTACGAAAACGGCGCCGATATAAAAGCCCGTGATCGTCAGCGCGACGATAGCGACGAAGCGAATCCAATGTAGCGCGCGCGTCAAGACGCTAAACTCGACCTCGACCTCTCTTAGTTCAACAGCCTCTTTTGCCATATCAAGCCTCCTTAACAGACCGCGCCGTTTAGCGCGACCTTATGAGAGCCAAGCTCCGCGCCGCTTGCGTCCATCACGTGCACGGCGCAGGCTATGCACGGATCGTAGGAGTGAATCTTGCGGATAATCTCCAGCGGTTTGGAGAGATCGGCGATCTTAAGCCCGATCAGGCACTCCTCGTACGAGGCGCGCTGACCTTGCGCGTCTTTGGGCGAAGCGTTCCAAGTGGAGGGAACGATCGCTTGATAGTTGTCGATCACGCCGTTTTTGATCCTCACCCAGTGGCTGAGCGTGCCTCGCGGCACATGCCCGATATAACGCCCTTTGTACTCTCTGTTTTTGTCGATCACATAGGGCGAATAGGTGGATTGATCGACCTTGAGATTGGCTACGAGGTTGTTGAACGCGCCCAGAGCGTTGTCGGCGATCACCTTCGCCTCGATCATACGGCAGGCGGTGCGCCCAAGCGTCGAGAGAACCGCGCCGACGGGCAAGCCCGTATCTTTGAGGAACTGCTCGACCACTTTGCCGACCTTCTCGTTGCCTTTGGCGTAATTGACGACGATATTTGCCAGCGGTCCTACTTGCATAGCTTTGCCGTCGAGACGCGGCGCTTTGATCCACGAAGATTTGCCGTTTTCGTCGATCGTTTTCGTCGATACGAGATTGCCGCCGCCGTCCACGGTTTGCGAATCTTTGAAGCCGGTGTAGTTTGGCTCGGTTTCGCCCTCGTAGGGGTGCAAAGCCGCGTTGTTGCTATACCACGATCTGGTAGCCTCTTCGGTGATCTTATCCTCGTCCACCTCGTGAACCTTGCTTATATCGCCGCCCAAGATAACGCCGCTATCAAATAGCCAGTCGTTCGCGCCTGTCTGGAACTCTTTGTATGTAAATAGATTTGGCGTACCAACATCGCCGACGACGCTCGGCTCTCCGGCGTAGGCTTTGCCCGCCATCACCAGATCGGGATAGTAAGCGCGGTTGATAAAGTCCGCCGTCTCCTGAAACTTCACCAGATATTCGCCAAGCCGCGCCGGATCGAGCAAGTCCATCACGCAGGTTACGCCGCCGACGGAGAGGCTTTGCGGGTGCGGCTGTTTGGAGCCGAAGATCGCCATCATCTGCGCGACGGTTCTTTGGATACGCAAACACTCCAGATAGTGAGAGAGCGCGATAAGATTCTGCTCCGGCGTGAGATGGTAGGTCTTATGCCCCCAGTAGCCGTTGTTGAAGGGTCCCAGCGCGCCCTTTTTGACAAACGCCGCGACGCGATCTTTTACCAGCTTAAGCTGATCGGCGCCGCACGCGTACGGCGTTTCGGCGTATTTGAACGCCTCGTCGGAAGCGCGTTTGGGATCGGCGGAGAGCGCGGAGACGATATCCACGAAATCCAGCGCGTGAAGCTGATAAAAATGAACGGGGTGATCGTGCAAAAACAGCGCGGCGTTCATCAGCGTCCGCGTCAAAACGGCGTTCAGCGGCGGCTTAATGCCCAGCGCGTCCTCGACCGCCATAATCCCCGCCTTGTAGTGCGAAAAGGTGCATACGCCGCAGATTCGCTGCGTGAAAAAGCCCGCGTCGCGCGGATCGCGCCCTTTTAATATCTTCTCTATGCCGCGCCAGAGCGTAGCCGTCGAGTAGGCTTCGGTTACGATATTGTTATCATCCACGATAACCTCAACGCGCAAATGCCCCTCGATTCTTGTTATCGGATCAACTACTATTCGTTTGCTCATACTGTCTCCCTGATTATTCGGATTTTTTGAACGCGCTTAACGCCGCGTGCGCCGCGACGCCGATCGCCGTAACGGTCAAGAGAGCCACGCCTACCTTGTCGGCGGTGGCGTCCGCGTCGATGGAGTGATAGAGCTTGCTTGCGAGCGGCTCCTCAAATGGCTTCATCGTATCCCAGAAATTCGGTTCCGAGCAGCCGATGCAGCCGTGTCCGGCTTGAACAGGCCACGAGGTGTGCTGATTGAAGCGCTCTCTCGAGCAGTTGTTGAAGGTGTACGGACCTTTACAGCCGACCTTGTACAGGCAGTAGCCGTTTTTCGCGCCCTCGTCGCCAAACTGCTGGACAAACTCGCCCGCGTCGAAATGCCCGCGCCGTTCGCACAGATCGTGAATACGCAGCCCGTACGCCCATTTGGGGCGGTTGTACGCGTCCAGCGAAGGCAGCGCGCCGAATAAAATGTAGTGAAGCACATTGCCGACGATATTCTTTTCGCTCGGCGGGCAGCCGGGTACATTGATCACCGCTTTGTTGGTAATCTTGCTCAAAGGCTGCGCGTTGGTGGGGTTGGGATACGCCGCCTGAACGCCGCCAAAGCTCGAACAGGTGCCGATGGCGAAGATCGCCGCCGCGTTTGCCGCCGCCTCTCTCGCGTGCTCCGCGCCCTTTTTGCCCTGCGGTCCCACCGTCAGGTAAAACTCGCTCGAGCCGGCGGGAATGCCGCCCTCAACCATCAGGATATATTGACCCTTGTAGTTTTTGATCGCCTCTTCCAGATTGTGCTCGGCTTGCCAGCCGCTTGCCGCCATCACCGTTTCGTGGTACTCCAGCGAGATATAATCAAATATCAAACTGTCGATCGTCGGCGCGTCGGACCTAAGCAGGCTTTCGCTGCAACCGGTACACTCCGCCATATGAAGCCAAACGACGGGAATGCGACCGGCAAGCTCCGCCGCCCTAGCCACAAGCGGCGTAAAAGCTACGGGCAGCGATAACAGCGCCGTCGCGCCCGCCGCCCACTTCATAAAATCGCGGCGCGATATGCCGCTTTCTTCAAGAACCGCGCCGATAGGCTTCCGCTCGTCGAGCTCCGGTAGCTTGGACAGCGCGTCCAGCCGCGCCGCAAGCTTGTCGTACAGACCCTGATGTTCCATCTAACCGCCTCCTGTGAAAATAACCTTAATATGCTATCTCGCCTACGCTTAAACTTAACTTATATGCGATATAATTTTGTTAAGAAAATTCACAGGAAAGGCTGCTATGTGCCTCTCGATCCCCTCCAAAATTGTCGAGATCGACGAAGCCAATAACGCGCTCGTCGATACGATGGGGGTAAAGCGCAAAGTCTCTTTAGACCTTGTGGGCGAGCCTGTCGGCGTCGGCGATTATGTGCTGATCCACGTGGGCTTCGCTATGGGCAAGATCGACGAAAAAGAGGCGCTAGCAAGCCTCGCCATATTCCAAGAGATCGCCGCGCAGATGGAAAGCGGCGAGATCGACGAGCGCGAGGGAGATTTGGGTCTTGCCGATCGACTATCTTAACGACTACCGCGATCCCAAGCTGATCGCGGCGCTCGCCGCGCGGATTAAAGCCGAGGCGAGCCGCCCGCTGAATATTATGGAGATTTGCGGCGGTCATACCCATACGATTATGAAGTTCGGCTTGCCGCAGTTGCTGCCGCCGCAAATACGGTTTATCCACGGACCGGGCTGCCCCGTGTGCGTGATGCCCAAAGAGCGCATCGATCACGCCGTGGCGCTTGCTTCGCAGCCCAATACGATCCTCTGTACGCTGGGCGATATGATCCGCGTGCCCGGCGGCAAGATCAGTTTGCAACAGGCGCGAGCCGAGGGCGCGGATGTTCGCGCGCTCTACTCGCCGCTGGATACGCTCAAAATCGCCTCGGAAAATCCCGATAAAACCGTCGTTTTTTTCGCGATCGGCTTTGAAACCACCGCGCCTATGACCGCGGCGCTGATCGATCGCGTCGTCGTCGGCGGGGTGAAAAATCTGCTCTTTCATATCAATCATATATTGGTACCGCCGCCCGTCTGCGCGATTATGGACGACGGCGCGGCGATCGACGCCTTTTTGGGACCTTCGCATGTAAGCGTGATCGCGGGCGGCGATATATTTCTGCCTATCGCGGCGCGCTACCAGACGCCGATCGTGATAAGCGGTTTCGAGCCCGTCGATATGCTGGAGAGCGTTTTGATGATTATTCGGCAGTTTAACGAAGATCGGCGCGAAGTGGAAAACCAATACTCCCGCGCCGTTACGCCGCGCGGCAACGAACGGGCTAAGGCGCTGATGGATCGCTACTTCACGCCGCGCGAAACCTTCCGCTGGCGCGGGCTGGGCGATATCGCCTTCAGCGCGCTGAAACTGCGCGAGGAATACGCGTTTTTGGACGCGGAACGGGTTTTCGCCCATTGCCTTTCCAACGAGCCGATCGACGATCACAAGCTCTGCCTCTGCGCGCAAATCCTCAAAGGGCGCGCCAAACCGACCGACTGCAAGGTTTTCGGCAAAGCCTGTACGCCCAACTCGCCGCTAGGTAGCTGTATGGTTTCCAGCGAAGGCGCCTGCGCGGCGTACTACCGCTACGCCCAATTGCTCTAAAACGCGCCGCCCATATTCCCCCATCCGCCGCTTTTGCGCGCCAGCCGCCCATCCATCATAGTACGCTTAAACCTCAATCGCGCGCGCCATCCTTCCCGCGTAGGCAGATATCCATCTTGAAAACAAACGAAATACAAAGAAGCGCCTTGATCGCATTCTCCTTCCGCGCGCTTAAAGCCGCCCTTTTAGATAGCGTTCAGCGTCTAGCGCGACGAAGTGGTATCCCCACTAGCGAATGTGCATTAAACAGTGGAATAGCGAGATAAAAGGAAATAGGGCTCAAAGCGCGCGGTTTCTTTATCTTGCTAACTTTCTTGCCCCAAAATGAGTAAGTCGTTTTGGAGACCCACAAAGACTACGCAGAAAACAAGTCGCTAAAGCCTTTAGGCTTTTACGAAAGGAAAGAAGAGCGATCATAATGGAGAGAATGGGCGCATAAACAAAAATTTATTGTATTGCGCGAGTTTTCAATATGGATTCCCGCATTCGCGGAAATGACGGGAGGCGCGATCGCAAGTTTAATGGCTTATGAAAGGTTTCAAACCCCCCTCTGTCCCCCCTTATCAGGGGGGAAGTAGCGCATAGCGACGCTCGCATAGGGAACAAGATGGATCCCCGCCTTCCTCAGCGCCGACACGAGCGCAAGCGCTCTGCCCCGCCTGTGCAGGAATGACGGGAACCACTTTGTCGAGAGAGGGGCGGGAGAGGTGAAAAAAAAGGGAGGGAGGAGGAGAGTTTAGGGGAGGGGGGAGGGGAGGCGTTTGAGAGCGCTTTTGGCGATCGAATAAGACTCGTTCAGCCGCGCCGCGCCGCAGTTCATAGCCGCGCCTATTAAATAGCCGTTCGCGAATTCGCGCCAATCGTCGTAACATTTAGCCGTCGCCTCGTAGGCGTTTTTTATAATCGTCTGCGCGGTATTTTCCTCTATATGCCCCTTTTCATACGCCATACGCGCCAGCACGACCAACCTGCCCGCGTCCCACGCCAAAACGCCCTTTTTGAGCGACTTTTCGTCGATCGCAAACGGCGGCTTGCGCCTATTGACAATCGCCCTAGCCAGACGATCGGCGCACTCGATAAACGCTCGC
>JAITEA010000019.1 GCA_031282285.1 Helicobacteraceae bacterium | reverse complement strand
CGCGAATATGGGGCAGGAGAACAAGCTGTTTTGGGACCTGCTTTTGATCTTTGAAGCGCTATGGCTGCACGCTTTATCGCTGCTCTGGGCGTACGAATTGAGCAAAGAGGAGGAGCTTCTGTTTCTGGCGCGGCTTCCGCTTTCGACCTCGCTGAAACGATCGGCGTACGAGCGCGGCAAATTTCTGGCGCTGATAGCCGCCTTTTTGCCGATCGCCGCTTTAATAGCCGTTTTGGACGCTATTGCCGCCACGCCGCTGGTAGTCTGGCAGAGCCTGCTCTACGCGCTTTCGGCGCTGCTTGGCGGCTTTATGGTGCTTGCGCTCAGCCGTTTCGTGGCTTCCGTCTCGGCGTTGCTGTTTTCGGCGGCGTTTCTGGCTATCGGCAACGGATTAGACGAGCTGTATCTATACGCCACGATGCAAAAAGGCGGCGCGGTTTTAAAGACGGTTAGCGAGATTTTGTTTGTGATCGCGCCCAATTTCTCGTTTTTCGACCATCAAGGCGAGGCGGTCGCGGGCGTGTTGAACTCGTCGTTTGCCTTCTGGGCTTTGCCGCCGCTCTATTTTTTGGCGCTGGGCGGCGCGCTGTTTGCGCTCGCCGTTTGGCGATTTAACCGGCAGGCGATCTGATGCGGTTTTTTGTCCCTCTTATCCTGTGCGCTTTCTTGATCGCCTTCTATTCTCCCCGCCCCGTATTCACTCAGTCCGAAGGGCGGCTGCTGATGATGCAACCCTATCTGCTCCGCGCTATGAGCGGCTACGCGCGCGCGGTGGTCGGCGATTTTGTCTGGCTCAAAAGCCGCTATGTGGACGAGATAAGATACGGCGACGCGGTCGATACCGACGCGATGTCCGCCGTCTTTCGCGCTCAGGTTCTGCTCGATCCGCAGTTCACCGTGCCAGTTCGCTACGCGGCGACCTATCTGGCGTCGATCCCAAAAAAGCCGCTTTTGGGCGTGGAACTGCTGGAGCTTAGCGAAAAACTGAACCCCGATCGTTTCGATCTGCTGATGAACGAAGCGCTAATTCGCGTCAATTACGATGTGCCGTTCAGCGCCGATCGGCTGGACGAGATTGCGAGTATTATAGAGAAGTTGCCCGAAAGCTCTAAACGCATCGGAATGATTGTGATCGACGACGAGTTTGTTCAAGACCTTGTAGCCTACATACGCGCCAAAGAGAGCAATTGGGAGATGGTGGAAGCCGATTTGGTCGATCTGCTTAAACAGACGGAAAATCCCGAACGGCGCGCTTTGATCGAGGCGGAGCTAACAAAAATACGATCGCAAAAAGGCGAAAACTAACGCGCCGCGTAATCGCGATCGCCGATTATAAAGCGTTGTTTTTGTCGTCCGGCGCGCTAGTTTCTACGATCGTTTTGGCGATCGCTTCCAATTCCGTTTGCAGAGTTGCCGCGAGTACCGCTTTGGTCAGATACGCTTCCAAAAGCCTTTTCGCGCCGATATTCTCGCCCAGCGCCTCCAGCTCGTCGATCGCGCTCGAGATCGTTTCGTCGGCTTGATCGTTAATGGTAATATCGTAAGATTTACCCTCGACTCTAACGGTTATTCGCCTATTCATACTCGCGAGTCTAACGCCCTTTTGCTTAGTTTGGTTTTTCGCCTTGAACCGATTGATCTTGAGATTAGCGCAAGCGAGGCGATCCGCGCCGATGTAAGCATATTGCAAAGCCTCTTGTGGCGGACAGGGAGGGATTCGAACCCTCGATACCCGTTACCGAATATCCGTCCTTAGCAGGGACGTGGTTTCAACCGCTCACCCACCTGTCCAACGATGGAAAGCGCGATTTTAGCAGAATGCGCTTAACGCTTGCAAGGCTGCCAACGAATGGCGCAATTCCGCGCTTCGTCAGACTGCCTGTATAAAATCTGTATAAGAGATCGGGCGTGTCTGGGCTACTCAAAACGGGCAAAAAGGGCGTTAAGAAGGCGTCCCGCCTAACAGACCCGCTAAAAAGTTGATGGTTATCATTGAATAACTTTATGATTGGCGTGCTATACTTCGGACGCGAGTAAATCCTAGGGTCTCCGAGACCGTTTACGCTCTTAAGCGTTCTTGCAAGAACGCCGCCCCTAGGGTTCGCATCCTCTCTATGTTTACCCTTGTCGAGGCTTGAATTGAGCGATATTTCTATTTTTCTTGATGAAAGTGGAGACTTAGGTTGGAAGTTTGATAAGCCTTATCATAACGGAGGGTCTAGCCGTTACCTCACAATCGGAGCCGTAGTAATCCCACATGAAAAGCGTTATATCATTCAAAGGTTTATGAAAGGTCTTTATCGTAAGTTTAAATGGGACATAAACAAAGAGAAGAAGTGGTCGGGTATGAACAGTGTCGAAAAAATGGAGTTTTTGCGCAGAGCGGAAAACCTCGCGCTAAAAGAAAGTCCAGACGCGCAACTTTTCGCTATTACCGTAAAGAAGGAGCGCGTTATGGAGCATATAAGAGCAGACCCAAATAAGCTTTATAACTATATGATCAAACTCTTATTGGTCGAAAAGATGTCCGAATACGATAAAGTATTCCTTTTTCCAGATATACGATCTATCAAGGTGAAAAGCGGGCATAGTCTGCACGATTACCTGCAAACTGTGTTATGGTTTGAATCCAGCTCAAGAACAATTTTGGAAACTAACTCCTTAGAAAGCTCCAAATCGCTAGGCATTCAGTTTGCGGATATGCTTTCCGGAGCGGTTCAGTTCTGTTTTGAAAAGGACGACGAGAGCGTCTATGCAAGATGTACAAGATTTATTCGTCATAAAAAGCTCTATTTCTCCTAATCCGCCCAGAAAAAGATCGTATTAATACTCGGTTTTGCGGACAATTTAATCGGTTTAATTTCATTGGCTACGCTATTAAAACTTTGCTAAGGGATTGCGGAAATCTAAGCGGTAGAAAGCGCGATTTTAGCAGAATGCGCTTAACGCTTGCAAGGCGGCGGCTTTGGGATCGCTCGCGCGCAGGATCGGACGACCCATAACGATAAAGTCGCAGCGTTCTTGCCGCGCCGTTTGCGGCGTGGCTACGCGGGATTGATCGTCCGTTTCGCCGCCCTCGAAACGCGCGCCCGGGCAGAGCGTGATACACGCCTCCGAGCAGGCGGCTTTGATAGCGCGGCTTTCGTAAACCGAGCAGACCGCGCCGTCCAAACCCGCGCTTTGCGCCGATTTTGCCATCGCGATCGCCGCGTTTTCAATCGGCTGGTTGTAGATCGCCGCGAACTCTTCGGCGGAAAAACTTGTCAGCGCCGTAACCGCCAGCACAAGCGGGCGGGTTTTCAGCGCGCTTAGGCGATCCATAACGGCGCTCATCGCCCTTATCCCCGCCGAGGCGTGAAGGTTGAACATATCCGCGCCGCCTTCGGCGATCGCTAGCGCCGCGTCCGCCGTCGTGTTTGGAATATCGCACAGCTTCAAATCCAAAAATATCGGCGCGCCGCTTAGCCTTTTCACGCTATCCACAAACCGCCACCCGTCGCGGATAAAGCCTCTAAGCCCGATCTTAAACCACAGATCAAGCCCGCTCAGCTTTTCCACGATCGCCAGATTCTCCTCCGCGCTGCCCAGATCAAGCGCGACGCACAGCTTCAAGCGCCGCTCCTTTGCTTGCGGACGGCTTCCAAAATCCCGTTGATAAACGGCGGCGCGTTGTCGTCGGCAAGCTGTTTGGCAAGCTCCAGCGCCTCGCTGATCGCAACGGGCGCGTCCTCGCCCAAATACGCAATTTCGCAACAGGCTAAGCGCAAGATGGCAAGCTCCGCGCGCCCCAGCCGCTCGAGGCTCCAATCCTTTGAGATATTGGCGGCGAGCGTTTCGTCGATCGCGATTAAATTATCGCGGGTCGTTTCAAACAGCCGCGTAGCGAAATCTTTGTATTTTTGCGCGATCTTGCTTTGGGCAAGCAGGTTATCGACGATATTGGCTTGGCGGTTGCCCATATCGTAGGCGTACAGCGCCTGCGCCGCGATCAGCCGAGACTGGCGGCGCGCGCTCAAGCTTATTTGCCTAGTTTGGAGTAGAGGTCGATCAGCTCTATAACGCCCGTCATCGCCTCGAAGCCCTTGTTGCCGACTTTGCTTCCGGCGCGCTCGATGGCTTGCTCGATCGTGTCGGTCGTAAGCACGCCGAAGGTTACGGGAACCAGCGATTCCAAAGCTACGGCGGCGATCCCTTTGGTCGTCTCGGCGGCTATGTAATCAAAGTGCGGCGTCGATCCGCGAATGATCGCGCCAAGCGCCACGGCGCCGTCGTAGCGCCCCGTTTTGACGGCTTTTTTGAGCGCCATAGGAATCTCGAACGCGCCCGGGGTCAAGATCAGATCGAGATTGTTCTCGTCGCCGCCGTGACGGACGAAGCTGTCTTTGGCGCCTTCCACAAGCCGATCGGTAACGATATGATTAAAGCGCGAGGCGATAATCGCGACCTTCGCGCTTTTTTGTAGTTGCAACGCGCCTTCGTATAACATCTCAATACCTTTGCGAAAAGACCGCCCGATCGGGGCGGATTAAGCCTGCTCTGCGGCGGGTTTTTTGGAGCGGATCTCTTTAATGCGAGCCGCTTTGCCGCGCAGGTTGCGCAGGTAGTAGAGCTTGGCGCGGCGGACGCGACCGCGGCGGACGACCTCGATCGTCTCCAGCGCCTCCGCGTAAAGCGGAAATATCCGCTCTACGCCGATATTGTTCGCGCCGATCTTGCGGACGATAAAGGTTTTGTTGGCTCCGGCGCCGCGCTTTGAGATGCAAACGCCCTCAAAGGTTTGAACGCGGGTCTTTTCGCCCTCTTTGATGCGAATGCCTATGCGAATCGTATCGCCCGCGCTGAAGTCGGGGCGCGCTCTTTCGCCGATTTGCGCCTTCTCAAAGGCTTCGATATAGCGGTTTCTCATTGACTTATCCTTAAAATCTAAAAAAGGAGCGCGATTATAGCCGTTTTTTGCTTTTGCCTTGCTTAAACGGGAGGTTCGCGCCTACAGATCGGGGCGAAAATAGCGCGTTTTCAGCGCCGAAAGGCGCGATCTGAACGACTCGATCGCTTTATGATTGCCGCTAAGCAGCGGCGAGGGCGTCGTTCGCCCCCTGAAAACCGTCGGCTTCGTGAAGGCGGGCGCCTCCAAAGCGGCGTTTTCAAAGCTCTCTTGCGCGGCGGAGTTTTCGTTGCCAAGCGTGCCGCCGACAAAGCGCGCGATCGCGTCGCAAATCATAACGGCGGGCAGTTCGCCGCCGGTTAGCACGAAATCGCCTATAGAAAAAACCTCGTCGGCAAACGCCTCGATCGCGCGCTCGTCAAACCCTTCGTAGCGCCCGCAGACAAAGGCGATATGCTCAAACGCCGCCAGCCGTTTCGCGTCGCGCGCGTCGAAACGCTTGGCGCACGGGGTCATAAACAAAATCCTCGCGTTTGGAGATTTGCCTCTAAGATCGCTCAGGCAATCAAACAGCGGCTGAGGCGTCGTTACCATACCCGCGCCACCGCCCGTTACGGTATCGTCGGTTTTAAGCCATTTGTCGGTCGAATAGGCGCGGAGGCTAATCGTCTCGATCTCCAGTAGCTTGTTGTCGATCGCCCTTTTGAGGATCGCCTCTTGAAAATAGGGCGCGATCAGGTTTGGAAACAGGGTAACGAAAGAAAAACGCATAACGCGATTATCGCCAAAAATCCCTCGCCTTTACCTGCGACCTCAAATAATCGATTGTTGTTAGCGTTTAATTGATAGCGAAATATTTGCCGGCGTAAATGAATATTCCTTTATGTTTTCGCCGTCGATCAAATAAACTTTGGCGTTCAGGTTTAAATCTTTGACATATATGTAATTTTTGTTTTCGTATGAAAAGATTTTAACGCTTTTGGCGCATTTATTGATATCCGCGCCGTATCGTCTGGATAGGTAAGCGGTTATATCCTCGTTTGTATCCGCTAAAATATACGATTCGTAATCGCAGCGCCCGCCGGACAAATTATCAATATATTTTATAGCCTCTTTTTTGCCGTTATTGTCTATGTCTATATCCAAATTATTGTTATCTTTGGCAAACGGGCTTTCGGCTTGCGTTATATATTGTTCCAATTTGCGATCTGCGCAATTATCGCATTTTATATCGGCGTCGTAGCCGTAAGCGCAAACGGCGCTTATCGCGTTATTTTCATATTCGTATATTGTCGGTTTTGTAAATATACTTGGGGTAAAATCCGCGAATATATAAGTTTTATTATTACGCTCTTTGATCTCTATTTTAGATTGTAACTCCAAGAGAGATTTGCGATCCGCGGTTTCCAAAAAATATTTTCCGTACCCGTTTTGGTAAATAACCAAATCGCCCGTTTTGCCTGCGTTTGTTCCATATGCCCAGTCGCTAAGCGGCGTTTGCGGCTTCGCGGTAGCGTTTGCCAAGATAGCGCCGCATTCGCGATCGCCTCTTGCGGAAAATAGTAAAGTCGCGCCTAGCGCAAGCGCAACTACAATTTTTGTCATATCTATCCTCTTATACTAATCGGCGCAAGTCAAGACCGACGGAACGCGCCAAAACCAGACGCGCTCTTAAGCCTAAGCTTGGCTTTCGCCTTTAGCCGCGCCGATCGCCGGATCGGAAGGCTCTTGCTTGACGCCTGTCTCAAGAGGCGCGCGCGGCTCCTTTTTGGCGTCGTTCGCGCCGCGAAGCGCGTTTTCCATCGAGAAACGCGCCGCTATCGCCGCGTCCTCTTCCAGCGCCTTTTTGCCGCCGATAAACAGATAACCCGCCACGCAGACGACCATAACGACGAGGAACGCCTGCCAACCGCCCGTATATGCCGCCAGCGCGATCAGGGCGAGTAACGCAAGCGGCGCGCCAAAGCGAACCCAAGGCATTTTGACTCCTTTATAACTTTACGCGATTTTGACAGAAATAGCCTAAATAACGCTTGATCGCGCCGCCGCTTGACGACGAGAAGAAGCAAAAAGCGTTATAATTGCGCCGCGAACGGGCGTTACGCCGCCATCTCGTCTTGACAAACGCTTTTGCAGGACGGTTTCGACGCTTACGCGGCTTCTGCCCGACCGGACGATAACGACCAAATAATCGCAAAGGTAGGGGAAGCGTGGCGAGAGAATGGGCTGAACGGCGATTAAACGCTCTGGCGCGATTTGTCGTCGATCATCCGTATCTGACGATCGTCGCGTCGCTGGCGTTTTGCGTCTTTTTCGCGTGGCATGTGGCGCAACTGCGCTTCGACGCCTCGACGGAAGGGTTGCTGCCGCCCGACGATCCGTGGATCGTCGCCTACGACGATTTTCTGGAACGCTACGGCAGAGACGAGATGATCATTATCGCCGTTCAAGCCAAAGATATTTTCGCGCCCGAACCGATCGCCAAGATCAGCCAAGTACAACGGCGCATAGAGCGCGAGGTTCCCTATATTTCGCGCGCGGAGAGCGTCGTTACGGCGCGGGAGACGCGGGGCGAGGGCGATACGCTGATTGTCGGCGAGCTGTTTGATTCCAATCCGCAAACCCCCGAAGAATACGCCGCGATCAAAGCTAGAGCGCTCAAAAACGACTTCTATATCAATCGCCTGATCAACGAGGACGGCACGATCGCCGCGATTGTCGTTCGGACGCTAAGCCGCGTGGGTAAAGCCGCCGAAGGCGACGATATGTACGCCTTTTCGCGCAGCATAGAGACGCGCGCGCTCAGCGATATGCAAAACAACGAGGTCGTAAGCGCGATCAAGGCTATAGTCGATAGCGAGCAAAGCGAGATCGCTACGCTTACTATGCTAGGTTCGCCCGTGATCTCCGATCGGCTCAAACGCCAGATGGAGAGCGACGTGGCGTTCTTTATCCAGTTGCTGACGGCGGCGATAGCCGTTATGCTTTTCGCGTTTTTCCGGCGCGTAAGCGGCGCGATCTACCCGCTGATCGTCGTGCTGCTGAGCCTCGCGGCTATGCTGGGGTTGCTCGTGTGGCTGGATATTCCGCTCAAACTGCCCACGCAGGTGATGCCGACGCTTATGCTCGCCATCGGCGTGGGCGCGTGCGTGCATCTGCTGGCGCTGTTTTACCGCGCCCTCGATAGCGGGCTGGAGCGCAAAGCCGCCGCGCTGAAAGCCTGCGAAGATTGCTTCTTTCCGATCGTAATGACCTCGCTGACTACGATCGCGGGCATCGGATCGTTTGTAACGGCGAAGATCGATCCATTTATCGATCTGGGCTTGTTCGCGCCCTTTGGCGTGCTGGTCTGTACGATCTTGACGCTTACTATGCTGCCCGCGCTGTTAGTGATAACGCCGATCAAACCGCGCTTGGCGGCGCAGACGCAAAAGGCAAAGCGCTTCGATCGCTTTTTGATAGGAATCTGCAACTTGAGCTTACGCCACCCCAGAAAGATCGCGGCGACCTTCGCGGTTTTGCTTATCGCGGCGATCGCTCTTTTGACGCAGGCGCGCTTGAGCCACTATATGCTGGGCTGGCTTCCCGAAGAGAGCGACATTCGTCAAGCCACCCATATGTTCGACGACAAGATGCGCGGGACGATCGTCGTAGAGGCGCTGATCGATTTTGGCGAAGCCGACGCGCTGTACGAGCCGGAAAATATGCGCGCGCTGGATAACGCGATCGTCAAAGCCCAAAGCGTTCGTATGATCGGCAAGGCGCTGGGCATTCCCACCATCATCAAGGAGATCAACCGCGCCCTAAACGAAAACGACGATAGCTTCTACGCCATTCCCGATTCGCGCGGCGCGATCGCCGAGGAGATGCTGCTCTTTAGCTCCTCCGGCAGCCGCGATCTGAGCGAAACGGCAAGCTACGACTACTCCCAAGCGCGCGTTACGCACAAAACGCCCTTTCTGGACGCGATCGAGGGCGAGAAGATTATCGACGAGCTTGCGGCGATCTACAAAGAGGCGTTTCCAAACGCCAAAGTGGAGATCACGGGATTGATGGCGCTGATCTGCCGCGCGCTTACCGCCGCCGTGGAATCGACGGCGATCAGCTACGCGCTGGCGATCGCGGTTATTACGGCGATGATGTTCTTAGCTTTTAACAGCTTGAAACTAGGGCTGTTTTCGATGGTTCCAAATCTCGTCCCGATCATAATCGGTATGGCGTATATGACGCTGGTGGGCGTGCCTTTTGATATGTTTGTGATGCTGGTGGGATCGATCGTGCTGGGGCTTATAGTGGATGATACGATCCACTTTATCCACAACTTCAAGCGTTACTACGCCGAGCGCGGCAGCGCCGAAAGCGCGTTGCGCCAGACGCTGCTTGGCACGGGGCGCGCGCTTACGATCACGAGCGTGGCGCTGACGGTGGGATTTAGCGTGTATCTCTTCGCGTTTATGCAGAATATCGTTAATTTCGGGCTGATCGCGGGGGTGTGTATTATGATGGCGTGGTTCGCGGATTTCCTGCTAACCCCGTCGCTATTAATCTTATGGACAAGGAATAGACGATGCGTTTTCTAGCGGTATTCGCGCTTCTTTTCGCGTACGCGTTCGCGAACGAGGCGTACGAGATTATGAAAAAGGTGGACGAACGCGACAAGGGCAATATGATGAACGCCCGTATGAAGATGATCCTGATCGACGGATCCAACAAGAGCCGAGAGCGGCTGATGAGGCAGTACAAGAAAATCGACGGCGATCTGACCAAAAAGTCGATATTTTTTATCGAGCCCGCCGATGTGAAAAACACGGGATTTCTCACCTTCGATCGCAGGGACGGCGACGACGATCAGTGGCTCTATCTGCCCTCGCTGCGCAAAACAAAGCGGATCGCAAGCTCCGATCAAAGCGGCAGCTTTATGGGATCGGATTTCAGCTACAACGATCTCAACGATCGCAATCTCAACGATTATACCTACGAACTGGTCGGGGAGCGCGAGATGAACGGCGCGGCGTGCTGGGTGGTCGAGGCTACCTCCAAAGACGAGAAGGTGATCGGCGTTACGGGATATACCAAGATGATCACCTTTGTGCGCAAGGACAACTATGTGATCGTAGGCTCGATTAACCACGAGGAGAAGGGCGGCAGGGTGAAATATCTGGAGATACCGAAGCTAAAGCTGATCGACGGCATCTGGCAGCCGATGGAGATGAAAATGACGCTCAGGCAGGAGGATGTGATCGTTCATTCCACCGTTTTGGTTTTCGACGAGGTGCGCTTTAATCAGAAAATAGATAGCGATCTTTTCACCGTCAGAGGCATAGAGCGCGGGCTATGAGAGCTTTAATCTGCGTCTTGTTCGCGCTCGCCTCGTCGCTGTTTGGAGCGGAGCTGTACGA
Organism: Helicobacteraceae bacterium; assembly: GCA_031282285.1. Taxonomy (GTDB): domain Bacteria; phylum Campylobacterota; class Campylobacteria; order Campylobacterales; family SZUA-545; genus JAIRNH01. The sequence continues at coordinate 1,418 of JAITEA010000019.1, read as the reverse complement.
TTTTGATCTCTGCGCGCCGGCGTTCAGCTCGTGGGACAATAAGCGAAGCGAGGGCGGCGTGTTGAGCGTGGGCGGATCGGCTTCGGTCAGAGGCGCTTTGCAGTTTGACGACCGCAACGCGCCCGATCGTTTCCGCGAGTTGCAGCTTCGGGGCAGCTTCGAGGCGCGGTGCGTAAACGAAAACGGCTTTTTCAAGATAACCGCCGACGCCGTGCGCGAAAACGCCAAAGACGCGGCGGCAAGAAGCGACGCGGAGCTTAGCGAGGCGTATTTTCAGGCGCGGCTTGGCGCGGCGGATATTAAGCTGGGGCGGCAGATAGTAGCTTGGGGCAAGAGCGATCTGCTGCGCGTAACCGACGCGCTCAACCCGCTAGATTCGCAAGAGCCCGGTATGAGCGATGTGGGCGATCTGCGGCTTGGCGTAGCTATGGCTCGGCTGGATTACTATATCGACGATTGGAACTTGCAGGCGATCGCCATACCCGAAGCGAGATACAGCAAGCGCCCGCACTATCCCAGCGAGTTTATGCCCTACGATGTGGGCGATACGCACAAGCCCAAAAGTACGCAGGGCGCGCTGGCGGCGATCGGCGTTTTTGAAAGCTGGGATATTTCGTTCTACGCCGCTTCGCTTCATCTCGACGAGTTTCGCAACCACGCGAAGGCGGCTATGTTTGGCGCGGCGGCGGCGATCGCGATCGACGATTTTTTGATCAAGGGCGAAACGGCGGTCTGGCGCGCAAACGGGGGCGATTATATGCGCTTCGATATGTTGGCGGGCGCGGATTACTCCGGCGTGCGCGACACGACGATCACGGTGGAAGCGATGTTTCGCCATACCAAAAACGATCGCGTCGATCTGCTAATGGCGAGCGCGGGATCGCAAAGCGATTACGAGGAGAGTTTAGCCGCCCGTATCCAGCGCGATCTGCTTAACGCGAGTTTGAGGCTTTCGGCGACAACCACGATCGGCTTATCGGACGACAAAGGCGGCGGCGCGCTGAGGATTCAGGGCGATTACGAAATAGCCAATAACTATCTGCTTACGGCGGGCTTTATCGCCTATTTTGGGGATTTGGAGCCGTATAAGAGCTTTGATCGCAACGATCGCGTATTTACGCGTATGAAGGTTAGCTTTTAACTCGCTCTTTTAACTCGCCTTTTCTTTTACGCGCGATCGAGCGTTTTTGCGTTCAAACCGCCTGCTTTACCAGCGATCGATCTCTTTTTGTTGCAACTTTAAGCATAGTTACGATTAGATCGTCCGCAGTAATCTAAACCAAACGCAAAAAGTTGAGAGATTTATATGGATATTCCTACGCTTAAAGCGACAAACATCAATGATCGCGATCGCTTTTCTGTCGATCATAGCTTTAACTACGAAAACAAGTTTCTCGATCTCGTATTCAAAAAATACC
>JAITEA010000214.1 GCA_031282285.1 Helicobacteraceae bacterium | reverse complement strand
AATAGCGCCTCGCCAAACGACGAAAGAGGCTTTAACAAAAAAGGCTATCCAAACGGTTTAAGTCTAAGATCGTGGAACGATCCGACGCCCGTTCGCGCCTCAAACGCAAACGATCGCTTAAGAGGCTCTACGGCTTTAGCGCTGATCTTTGATCCCGAATGGAACAGAGAGGCGTGGAAAACCGAATCGTTTGACGGCGTTAATACAAAAATCACAGGACCCGCCACCGGCAAAATTACCGATAAAAATAGCGAGCTGCATACGGGCAGATACTGGCTATACGATCCCGTCGAAGGCGTTATCAAACTACAAGACAATTAACGGCGCAACGGAAGCGATCAAACCGCGGCTAGCGCGCTAAGCCGCGCAATCAAGCGCGAAAACGCTAGAATCGTCCGCTTATCTTTCGCCAAAAGAGGATTGTATGATCATACGAGAGCTTCGGCAGTTTGCCGAGATCAGGTATCAGGCAAGAGCCTATCTGACCTATCTTTTTACGCGCAACCTGCATAATCGTATGCCGGAACCGTTGCTTGAAAGCGTGCTGCTTCAGCTGGATAAAATAGCCCACGAAGTTGGCGCTCTCGACGCTTTATATGTGCTCGATCCCAAAGGCGAACAGGTGATCGACAATATCTCCAACGAGGCGAAATTTCGCGTAGGCAAAGGCTCCAATCGAAGCTCGAAAGCCTACTACTATCGCGCCGTGCGCGAAAAGCGGTGCGTATTAACCGATCCGTACCCATCGAGCCTCACCAACGATCTATGCGTAACGGCTGGTTTTCCTCTATACGACGAGAGCGGCGTTTTACTGTATGTTATATGCATAGACGTTTCGCTTGATAATATTATCAAAATCTGCCAATCCACAAAGCTTGACAGGTTCTTTGTCAATTTTTCCAAGGTCGTTTATTCGCTCTTCGCTTTGGGGCTTTTAATGGTGGCTGGCGTCGTGTTTGTTCACGGCATAGAGAACTTCTTTCTTCACGGCGCCAATCCGATGAATATCAACACGGAAGATATGTTCAAATCTACTATTCTTTTAACGCTTTCGCTGGCGATCTTCGATCTGGTAAAAACCATATTTGAAGAGGAGGTCTTAGGGCATAGCAAAAAAATGAACAACGGCGTTCACAACACTATGGTAAAGTTTTTGGGATCGATTGTTATCGCGCTTGCGATCGAAGCGCTGATGCTTGTATTTAAGTTTGCCGCTAGAGACGAAACGGCAAATATTATATACGCCGTCTATCTTGTAGGCGCGGTTACTATACTGCTGGTAGGGCTGGCGGCGTATATGCATCTTACAAGCTCTAAAAAAATAAAAGTATGCCGACCGGATTAGCTTGACAAGCGCCAGCGCAAATGCCGATAAACGCCTCGATCGCTAAACGCGCCGCGCCTGTGGCTTTTGGATATGTTCCGCTTGGCGCGGCGTTTGGCTTTTTTGCCGTCAAGATGAATCTGGCGTGGTATTTTGCGCTGCTAACCAGCGTACTTATATATTCTGGCAGCGCGCAGTTTTTGGTTGTTATGCTGATCGCGCAATCAAGCGGACTGTTTAATATATTCTTAGCCATATTCTTGCTCAGCTTTCGCCACTTTTTCTACTCGATCGCGATGATAAACGAGTATAAATCTATGCGCGGGCTTAAAAAACTATACGCGATTTTCGCGCTTACCGACGAAACCTTCGCGCTATTAAAATCGTTTAGTTTAGCCGAAAAAGATAAAGCGGATATTTATTTTGGCGTCAGCCTATTAAATCATATTTATTGGATTATCGGAACGATCTTGGGCGTCGCGATCGGCTCGATCGCCGCGTTTGAGCTAAACGGGATCGAGTTTATTTTAACCGCGCTTTTTATCGCGCTTGGCGTTGAGTTATTTATAAAAACAAAGCCGATCAAGCCGCTGATCGTATCGATAGCGATCGCGCTGATTGCGATCGCTTTTACGCCAAAAGATGATACTCTTTTGATCGCGCTACTTTTATCGCTGCTGGTTCTGATAGTTTTTCGCGAATGGTTCGAGCGATGAGCGCGGGCGAAATTATCTTGGCTATTACCGCAGCTTCGATCGCTTTAATACTAACCAGATCGCTAGGATTTATATTTTTCGCTAGCGCGAAATCCGGCGGCAAATTATTTACCGCGTTTCAAGAGAATATGCCTATTATGATTATCGTAATTTTGATATTTGTTACGCTTCAAAGCGCAAACTTTGGCGTCGCGCAGATCGTCGGTTCGCTTGCGGCGATCGCGGCGCACCTTATTTTCAAAAACGCGCTTGTTACCATCGCGCTCTCAACCGCCGTTTGCCTAACGCTTGCCGCCGTTATCTAGCCGCCCCAAAGCGTCGCCGCGGCATCTAGGAGGGGGCAAGGGATTATTTTTCGGCGAAACTTAAACGGACTTTTGAAGGCTAACGAATGCTGCGGTAGAGAGGATTTGTTGAGGTATGCCCCGAGCAGGACTCGAACCTGCCGCCTCAAGCTTAGGAAGCGCATTTCTATTCATTTTGAGTTTTTTAGCGTTTTGTAGTATATAATAACGGA
>JAITEA010000137.1 GCA_031282285.1 Helicobacteraceae bacterium | reverse complement strand
GGTTCGATCGCGCACGCGCGTATGCTTGCCGCGCAAGGCATTATCGCGGCTGAGGATTTCGCGGCGATCGAGCGCGGTTTGACGCAGATAAAAGGCGAGATCGAGCGCGGCGAGTTTGTTTTCAAGATCGCCGACGAGGATATTCATATGGCGATCGAGGCGCGTTTAACCGCGCTGATTGGCGAAGCGGGCAAACGGCTTCACACGGCGCGAAGCCGCAACGATCAGGTCGCGCTGGACTTTCGCCTCTGGTGTTTGAGGCGGGATAAAGCGATTATGGCGCAGTTAAAAGCGCTAACGGGGACGCTACTTAAGATCGCCAAAGATCACACGGCGACGCTTATGCCCGGATTTACTCACTTGCAACACGCGCAGCCGATCAGTCTGGCTTTTCATCTGCTCGCCTATTGCTCGATGTTTATGCGCGATTACGAGAGGTTCGCAAACAGCGTTGCGCGCAACAATCTTTCGCCGCTTGGCGGCGCGGCGCTCGCCGGCACTTCGCACAACATCGACAGGCGCGCCGTGGCGAGCGAGCTTGGCTTTGATGGCGTAACGCTCAACGCGATGGACGGCGTAAGCGATCGCGATTTCGCGCTGGAGCTGCTGTTTAACGCCAGCCTCGCGCAAACGCATCTAAGCCGCCTGTGCGAGGAGCTTATTTTGTGGTCGTCTAGCGAGTTTGGATTTATCCGTATCAGCGATCGCTTTACCACTGGCAGTTCGATAATGCCGCAAAAGCGCAATCCCGACGCGGCGGAGCTGATACGGGGCAAAACGGGGCGGATTTACGGCGATCTGATCGCGCTTCTGACGACGATGAAAGGGTTGCCGCTTGCCTACAACAAAGATTTGCAAGAGGATAAAGAGCGCGTTTTTGACGCGGTTAAAACGCTAAGCGATTGCCTGAATATTATGCGCGCAATGATGGGCGATCCGAACACGAAGTTTAACGCGGAGGCTATGCTAAAGGCGTGCAAAAGGGGGCATTTGACCGCTACCGATCTGGCGGACGCCGCCGTAAAAAAGGGCGTCGCGTTTCGCGAGGCGCACCATCTGGCGCGCAAAGCCGTCGCGCTCGCGGAACAAAAGGGAGTCGATCTGAGCGAGTTAAGCGGCGGCGATCTGGCGCAAATCGACGCTAGGCTTGGCGATCTTAGCGCTTGGCTTTCGCCGTTTGAATCGATGAACTCGCGGACAAGCGAGGGCGCTACGGGCGTAAACGCCGCGCGCGATCAGATCGCCGCGATAGAGCTTTGGCTCGCCTCTTAAGCGCCGCGAGCGGCGCTTTATCGTTTTTGGTCTAAAATCGCCTATGTCTTCCGCAAAACCGGCTGGATTTTGGGCGCGTTTTAGCGCCGCGATCGTCGATATATTTATGATCTTTATGCCGCTCGTCTTTATCGTAAATATTACGATTGGATACGAAGAGAGGACGCTGATCGCGTGGATTGCGCAAACGGCGATTTTCGCGCCGATCACGATCGCCTTCTGGACGCGAAAAGGCTACACCCCGGGCAAAAAATATATGCGCCTGATCGTGCTGGATTCCAAAACCAATAAGACGATGTATCTGCCGCAAGCCTGCCTGCGTTTTATCTGCGAATGCGTTAGTTTTGCAAGCGTAATCGGCGTTTTGCTGCCCATATTCCGCAAAGACAAAAAAACGCTCCACGATCTGCTTTCGCGATCTTGCGTCGTACGCTTATAAAAGTTTTTGAGCTTATATAGGCGCGATATTAAGACATAGCTTGTTTGGCGAGCTTGCTCATCGTCGCGCTTTGAAAGCCGTAGCGCTCGTTTAAGTCGCGGTAATAGGCGCAAAGTTTTTCCAGCGTCGCAAGTTTTTCGTCCGTGAAACGACCAAACTCGTGCGGATGCCACCATATATGATAGATTAAGCCGTTTTTGGCGGCGTACAGCATATTCTGCTTAACGCGGTTCAGCCGCGCCAAAGAGCCGATCGCGCCCAAAAACCCGCTCGATCTTATATTCGGACGCCAATGCTCGCTGCCCCAGACATTTATGATCGGCTCGCCCAGAATATCAGCTACTGAGTAAGGGCGATCGTTAAAGATTGGCATATAACGATCTAAATTGGTAAGCGTCTTGCTCCGTCTGTAGCGATCTCTGCCGCGATAGCAGATAATACCAAGCGCTTTGCAAGCCAACAGATAGTCGAGATTGCATTGATTTCGCGGAAAGATTATCGATTCTATCTGTATCTCTTTTTCGTTAGCGATCTTGATCGCTTCGCTTAGATCGGCGCGAAAACTTTCGATCGTCTGCCCTTCTGCGAGCGCGTTATAGTGCGAAAGCGTGTGGGTGGCAATCTCGTGAGCGCTACGCGATTTAAGATCGTTAATAATTTCTGGCGCGAAATGATAGCGATCGTCGGCGAAACTCTCCATACTATCGATATACGCGCCGTATGGCGAAACTTTTTCGTTTTCATAGCTTGGCAATAGCGCGGGGATATGCGCCAGCAGCTCCTCTTTATTTGATAAAAACAAAAATCCCACGGCGGCGACGGTCGCGTTTATGCCGTAGCGATCAAAAATATCCAACATTCTTGGCATAGCGTTATGCACGCCCAAAATCGCGTCGCCATAGCCGTCGATCGATCGGTTTTCGCGCACGCCCCACATCAGTTCAAAATCAAGCGAAATTACAAAATATCCGTTCA
>JAITEA010000174.1 GCA_031282285.1 Helicobacteraceae bacterium | reverse complement strand
GCTCTAAGATTTGGATCGTTTCGCGATCTGATCAAAGCCTTCTCGATCGCCTCCGCTAAGGCTTTAGGCTCTTTAGGAGGCGCGATAAAGCCAAGATCGCCCACGATCCTAGCGCTATCGCCAACATCGGTAACGGCGCAGATCGTTCCGCACGCCATCGATTCGGCTATGGTGTTGCTAAAGCCTTCTCCGAAAGAAGAAGAAGAAGAAGAAGAAGAAGAAGAGTAAACCGCCGCCATATCGTCCCTTGGACCTGTAAAGATCGTTTTATCCGCGATCTTAAGCGTACGGCTTAAAGAGATCAGTTCGTTTAGATAGCTCTGATCGCCTCCCCCTACGCAGATAAACCTCAGATCGTTATGCGTTTGATTTAATATGGCGCAGGCTTTAAGGAAGTTTGGATGATCTTTCATAATATCAAGTCTTGCGGCTAACAGCACAATCCGTTCGTCGTCTTTAACGCCAAACTCAGATCGAAATCGCTTAGCCCCCGCTTCGTCGTAGTTAAAGCGATCGGTATCGATCCCATTTTCTATAACGACTATTTTATCTTTAGGAAAGCCTTTTTGAATATACAGCGCTTTGCCCGCGTTTGAGTTGGCGATGATTAGATCGCTTGAGGGGCTTAAAAGAACATCTAGCCAAGAGGCGGCAACGGCGCTAAATCCGTAGCGTTTTATATCGATATTACTCGCCCTGACGCTCCAGACGATTTTCGCGCCGCGCAGGAAAGGCTTAAGCAAAGCGGCGTAGATATTGGGCGTTCCAAGAAAGCTGTATATAACCCGCGCCTTAAGCGATCTCAGCAGTTTTGCTAGACGATACAAAAATCCAAAAACGCCAAACAAACCGCGCCGATAGGCGTAACAAACCGCGATCCCTTCCGCGATTAGCTCGTCGTCAAACGAGCCGCGATCGTAAGCGACGACGACAACCTCTTTGCCCAGCCGCTTCAGCCCTTTGGCAAGCGCGACCAGTTGCCGCTCGGCGCCTCCTCGCGTCAGCGCTGCGCTGAACAAAACGATCTTTTGCGCCTTAGCCAACTACTCTTCCGCGATCGCCTCTTCGCCGTCAAGTTCGGGCAGATCAAAGCCCGCCAGCGATTTGATCTCATCCTCGATTTTGGCGACAAGCTCTGGATTTTCCTTCAGATAGGCTTTGGCTTTCTCTCTGCCCTGCCCGAGTTTGGTATCTTTATAGCTTAGCCAAGTGCCGGATTTGTCGATCAGATCGAGCTTCACGCCGTAATCGATCAGCTCGCCCTCTTTGCTGATGCCCTCGCCAAACATAATGTCAAACTCGGCGCTTTTGAAGGGCGGCGCCACCTTGTTTTTGACCACCTTCGCCTTGACGCGGTTGCCGATAGAGTCTTCGCCCTGTTTTAGCGTCTGAATGCGCCTGATGTCGATGCGGACGCTGGCGTAAAACTTCAGCGCGTTGCCGCCCGTCGTGGTTTCGGGGTTGCCGTAGCCGATCGCGCCGATCTTCATTCGCACTTGGTTGATAAAAATCACAGTAGCGTTCATCTTATGCACCACGCCCGTCAGTTTCCTCAGCGCCTGACTCATCAGCCTCGCCTGAAGCCCGACCTGCGCGTCGCCCATCTCGCCCTCGATCTCCTTTTTGGGCGTTAGCGCGGCTACGCTGTCGATCACGATCACGTCGATTGCGCCGCTGCGCGAGATGGTCTCCACGATATCCAGCGCCTGTTCGCCGTAATCGGGCTGGCTTACGAGCAGGTTCTCCACGTCCACGCCCAGAGCGCCGGCGTATTTAATATCTAGCGCGTGTTCCGCGTCGATAAAGGCGCATATCCCGCCCTTTTTCTGCGCCTGCGCCACAATCTGAAGCGCCAGCGTGGTTTTGCCGCCGCTTTCGTGTCCGAATATCTCGATAATCCTGCCTCTTGGAACGCCGCCGATGCCAAGCGCGAGGTCTAACCCCAAGCTACCCGTGCTGATAGCTTCGATCGCCTCGACGGGCTTGTCGCCCATCTTGATCAGCGTTCCTTTGCCAAAGTTTCTGTCGATCGCCTTAATCGCGGCGTCAAGCGCCTTTTGCTTCTCGGCGTTAATAGGCATTGAAAACCTTTCGTGTGAGTTTGGCGTATCTTATAGGAAGGGCGATTAAATTATCGGCTAATCGCGGAGCGCCGCGCCCAAAAGCGCCTCCTCGCTCCCGCTTATCATCTTATCCAAGCTAAAGCGATCGACTATGCTCGCTCTGATCTTGGCTCTAAGATTTGGATCGTTTCGCGATCTGATCAAAGCCTTCTCGATCGCCTCCGCTAAGGCTTTAGGCTCTTTAGGAGGCGCGATAAAACCAAGATCGCCCACAATCTTAGCGCTATCGCCCACGTCGGTAACGGCGCAGATCGTTCCGCACGCCATCGATTCGGCTATTGTGTTGCTAAAGCCTTCTCCGAAAGCGGAGGCGGAGGCGGAAACGGCGGCGGAGGAGCAAACCGCCGCCATATCGTCTCTAGGACCGGTAAAGATCGTTTTATCCGCGATCTTAAGCGTCCGGCTTAAAGCGATCAGTTCGTCAAGATAGCTCTGATCGCCTCCCCCTACGCAGATAAACCTTAGATCGTTATGCGTTTGATTTAATATGACGCAAGCTTTAAGGAAGTTTGGATGATCTTTCATAATATCAAGTCTTGCGGCTAACAAGACGATCCGTTCGCTATCTTTGATATTAAACTCAGATCGAAATCGCTTAGCCCCCGCTTCGTCGTAGTTAAAGCGATCGGTATCGATCCCGTTTTCTATAACGATTATTTTATCTTTAGGAAAGCCTTTTTGAATATACAGCGCTTTGCCCGCGTTCGAGTTGGCGATGATGAGATCGCTTGAGGGGCTAAGCGACGCCTCAATCTTGCCGACAATACGGCTAAGCAGACCGTACTCGTTATTAACCGTCGCCCGTATGCTCCAGATTAAGCGCGTATTTTTCAAAAAAGGTTTTAATAGCGCGGTCATAATATTTGGAGCGTCCAGAAACGAATAGATCGCGCGCGCGTTAAGCGATCTCAGCAGCTTTGCCAGCCTGATAAGCGCCAAAGGCAGCCGCCAGACGCCAAGTTTTTTGCGCAGATAAAAAATATCTACGCCCGCGTCGATTAGCTCTTGATCGAATGCGCCGCGATCATAGTAGATAACGACCGCGACCTCTTTGCCAAGCCGCTTCAGCCCTTTGGCGAGCGCGACCAATTGCCGCTCGGCGCCGCCGCGATTTAACGCGGAAGCAAAAATCGCAATCCTTTCGTTTTCCACTCCCCGCCTTATAATCTAATTATATTGAGCGTTGCGCCTTTGGCGATTTGATGGCGTTATTGGGTTTCCTCTTTTTTGACCCAGCCTATCTTTTCGTCGGGCAGCAGTATTTTGATGTACTCTTTTTTGTCTTTGAGGATCGTAGCCTGAATAGGATGATCGGTTATGTAAAAGATCGTACTCGTGGCGATAGGCAGCAATCTGATCGGCGCGCCAGTTTTGATCGCTATCTCCTCTTGGCGCAACGCGAGCCATAAAATCACCGCGACGGCGATCGCCGCCGCGCCCAAAAAGGCAATTTTGCGCGTCTTGATAGATACGCCAATCAGCACGATCGACAGAAACGAAAGCGCCAGCGTATTCAGCCACGGAAACGATCGCTTGTTGGGGTTGATCTCCAGATTGGCGTCGCTTTTGCGTTCTATGCCGCTTAGATCAAACGCAAGCTCGATTCGCTTAAAATCGCCGCTTGCGGGATTGAAATAGTTAAACGCGATCTCGTTAAGCGTCGGCGGGATGATCGCGTAGTAGTAGGCTTTGGTCGTGGGTAGTTTGTTGTCGCTCGAATCTACGCCCTGCTCCTGCGCTATGGAAAGCGAAAACTTGTCGAGATTGGACGTCTCGCCTTGCAGCTCCATCGCCAGAATGTTCTGCGCGTCGCTGTAGCGCTCGACCTTGTAGGAGATTACCTTCAGATCGCTGGCGATAACGCCGCAAAACTGCGGATTGGCGTTTACCCTAGACGCGCCGATCCTGATAGGCGCCGCGATCGCTATATCTTTATCGCCGTTAAGCAGCGTGATCTCGGTTTCGACCTTCGGAAATACCGCTCTGGGCGCGACGATCTGATAGTAGATCGTCATACGGCGGCGGTTTTCGTCGACGCGCAACCAGCTGGGATTGGCGCTCAGGCGCTTTATGCCCGTGCCGTTGTCGTCGCCGCCAATTCTCGTCTCGATCCGCTCAAAGTAGCGCTCGGTGATAACGGCGTTATAGACGATCCCGACCACCTGCCCGACATACAGCGACGCGCTTGGCGCCTCGGCGGTTACGTAGATGATCTTGGGCTGATAGCCCTCGTTGTCGGCAAAGAGCGCGATCGCAAACAACAACGCCGCCAGCGCTAACCGCATCGCTAAAACTCCAGCGCGTTTTTGATCAACGCAAGCCCGTCGTTATCCGCGCCGAAAACGCTCGCGGCGCGCTCTGGGTGCGGCATCAGCGCGAATATATTTTTCTCTTTATTAAATATGCCCGCTATGGAGCTGATCGCGCCGTTGATATTGATATCCGCGCCCTCTTTGTCGCAGTAGGTCAGCGCGATCTGATCGTTATCGTAAAGCTCTTTCAGCCCGTCGGGATCGATATAGTACGCGCCTTCGGCGTGCGCGATCGGCATCGAGAGAATCTGCGCGGGTTTGAACTTGGACAGAAACGGGTTATTGACGCTCGCGACCTTTAGCGAGGTTTCGCGGCTGATAAAGCGCAGATTTTCGTTGCCAAGCATCGCGCCCGGGAGCAGTTTCGCTTCCAGCAGAATCTGAAAGCCGTTGCATATACCGACAATCCGCCCGCCGCTTTTAGCAAACGCCGCGAGCTCTTTCATAATCGGCGCGAAACGCGCGATCGCGCCGCACCTTAGATAATCGCCGTAGCTAAAGCCGCCCGGGAGGACGACCAGATCGGTTTTTTGCGGCAGTTCGGTTTCGTCGTGGCGGACGATAACGCTCTTGGCGCCGGCGCGCTCGAAGGCGCGCGCCGTGTCGCGATCGCAGTTGGAGCCCGGGAATACCAAAATGGCTACGGTCATGGCTCTATATCGATCGAGTAATCTTCGATCACGCTATTGACGAGCAGCTCTTTTGCCATCTTGTCGGCTTGCTCTTCGGCTTGCGCGATCGTCTCCGCGTCGAGCTTCAAAACGATCCGTTTGCCCACGCGCGCGTCGATAACGCCCGAAAAGCCCAGCGTCAAAAGCGCGTGGCGCGTCGCCTTGCCCTGCGGGTCCAAGATGCCATCTTTCAAAAACACATTGACGATCGCCTTCATCGCAAAGCCTCTTGAACGCGCTTTAGCACCTCTTCGTAGGCGACCTTTACGCCGCCCAAATCCTGACGGAAACGATCCTTGTCGAGCTTCTCGCCGCTAAGCGCGTCCCAGAAGCGGCAGCTATCGGGGCTGATCTCGTCGGCAAGCAAGATAGCGCCTTTTTCGTCGCGCCCGAACTCGACCTTGAAATCCACCAGCTTCAGCCGAACCGACTCAAAAAACGGCAGCAAAATATCGTTGATCTTGCGCGCGAGCCTCTTGAGCGCTGTTAGCTCCTTTTCGTTGGCGAGATTCATTAGCAGGGCGTGTTCGTCGTTCAGGAGCGGATCGCCCAGATCGTCGTTTTTGTAGTAAAACTCGACGAGCGTAAAGGGCAGTTTGGTCCCTTCGGCTATCCCAAGCCGTTTGGTCAGGCTTCCCGTAGCGATATTGCGGACGACGACCTCGATCGGAATAATCCGCGTCTTTTTGATCAGATGATCGGTTTCGTCCAGCCGTTTGATCAGATGCGTAGCCACGCCATTTCGCTCCAGCAGCTCAAACAGCTTCGCGCTGATCGCGGCGTTTAACGCGCCCTTTCCCTTTTCTTGCGATTTTTTCTGCGCGTTGAACGCGGTCAGATCGTCTTTGAACTCGGCGATCAGCAACGCGCTATCGCCGGTGGCGAACAGCTTTTTACCTTTGCCTTCGTATATCAGCTCTTTTTTTTCCATCGTATAGATCCTAGCTTAATTTCTTACCACAATCAGCCCGCGCAAAATCCCCAGCGCCGTTTTCAACTGATAATCGGCGTTTAGCTGCGCGTCGGTGATGACGCTTTGATCCTCTTTGCGATCGTTTTTCTTTTTCTCGCCGCCCGTCATATCAAGCTGCGCCTCGAGATGTCCTTTTAGCTGCGACTCTTTGATCTCGAACTCGTTTTCTATCTCTTTGACGCTGACGCGCTTAACTTCTACATCGGGGACGATACCCGTAGCCTGAATGCTGCGACCGCTGGGCAGGTAGTATCTGGCGATGGTCAAGCGGATCGCGTCGCCTCCGTCAAGCGGCAGAACGACCTGTACGCTGCCTTTGCCGAAGGTTTTTTCGCCGACGATAACGGCGCGCTTGTGATCTTGCAGGCTGCCGCTGACGATCTCGCTTGCCGAGGCGCTGCCGCCGTTTACCAGCACGACCATCGGCGCGTCGGTCAGACTGCCCGATTTGCTGGCGTGAAAGACCTGATTTTCGCTCTCCACGCGCCCCTTTTGCGATACGATAATCCCTTTGTCGATAAACAGATCGGTCGTTTTTACCGCCTGATCCATCAAACCGCCCGCGTTGTTGCGGAGGTCTAACACGACGCCTTTGATCTTGCTCTTGTTGGCGGCGATCTCCCTTTTCAGCGACGCGGCGACATTTTTATCAAAGCTGACGACGCGCAGATACAATACATCGTCGTTGTAGGTTTTGGCGTACACCGACTGAACTTTGATGATAGCGCGCACGATCGGCATCTCCAGCGGCTTTTCCGCGCCCTTGCGCACGATCGTGAGCTTGACGCCGGTGCCGGGCTTGCCGCGCATAAGATTGACCGCCTCGTCGATATTCATACCGATCGTCGATTTCTCGTCGATCTTGAGAATAATATCGCCGCTCTCGATGCCAGCCCTGTCGGCGGGCGTGCCCTCCATAGGCGCCTCCACCGTCAGCGCGCCGTCGCGCATACTCACCGTGATGCCAAGCCCGCCGAACTCGGCTTGCATCTTGTCGTTCATATCCTTGTACTGCTTGGACTCCAGATAGCCCGAATGCGCGTCAAGGTTTGAGAGCATACCGTCCAGCGCCTTCTGAATCACCGTGTCGATATCGACGGGATCGACATAGTACTTTTCGACGGTATTGACGACCCGCGTAAACTTCTCAAAGGCGCTAAGCCGCGCCGTTTCGTAATTGCCGCTCTTCGCTTCGAGCGTGCCGTAAAGCCCGAGAGAGGCGAGCGCGACGACCGCGAACGACGCGAGCGCGATAAGCCGTTGTTTCATCTGAAAACTCCATTCTTGGCAAACAAAAGGATATATTGTAAGAAAGGGTATCTTAATTGTTGCTCTTAAGCGGTATAATAGCCAAAAAATTATGGGCGCGGTATGCCGGCAAAAGAGATCAGATACGACTTTTCGCTCTGGGGCGAGCAGGATTCATACTACTTCAAGGACGGATCGCACTACAGGCTGTTTGAAAGGCTGGGCGCGCATTTGGCGGCGCACGGCGGCAAGCAAGGCGTCTATTTCGCCGTCTGGGCGCCAAACGCCAAATATGTCTGCGTTATCGGCGACTTCAACGACTACCTAATCGGCGCTAATCCGCTTAAACTGCGCGGGGACGGAAGCGGCGTGTGGGAGGGCTTCGTAATCGGCGCCAAAGAGGGCGATAGCTACAAGTACAGCGTGGAAGCCGCAAGCGGCGCGCGGTTTGAAAAGTCCGATCCGTACGGCTTTTGGTGGGAGATTCCGCCTTGCAGCGCCACGAGAATATACGAGTCGAAATACGCGTGGCGCGACGGCGAGTGGATGCGTTCGCGAGCGGCTAAGAACGCGCTGAACGCGCCTATCAGCGTCTATGAAATCCACTTGGGATCGTGGCGCTTCAACGCGGAGGCGAACCGTCCGCTCACCTACCGCGAGCTTGCCAAGGAGCTGCCGCCGTATCTGGTCGATATGGGCTACACCCACGCGGAGTTTCTGCCGCCGACGGAACACCCTTTCGACGGTAGCTGGGGGTATCAGTGTATAGGCTATTTCGCGCCCACGGCGCGTTTTGGGTCGCCCGACGATTTCGCGTTTTTGATCGACGAGCTTCACAGGGCGGGTATCGGCGCGATTATCGACTGGGTTCCCTCTCACTTCGCGGTCGATATGCACGGGCTGGCGAACTTTGACGGCACCAACCTATACGAACATACCGATCCGCGTCAAGGCTTTCACCCGCAGTGGGGCGCCGCGATCTTCAATCACGGGCGCAACGAGGTCAAGGCGTTTTTGATCTCCTCGGCGCTGTTCTGGCTTGAGAAATACCATATCGACGGCATTCGCGTGGACGCGGTGGCGAGTATGCTCTACCTCGACTACGGCAGAAAAGCGGGCGAATGGATACCAAACGAGCGCGGCGGCAAGGAAAATCTCAAGGCGGTACAATTCCTTCAGACGCTCAACGCGGCGGTTTACGAGCGTTTTGGCGACTGCGTGATGATCGCCGAGGAGAGCACGGCGTGGTACGGGGTAACCAAACCCACCTATCTGGGCGGGCTTGGCTTCGGGCTGAAGTGGAATATGGGCTGGATGCACGACACGCTCAAATATCTCTCCCGCGATCCGCTCTTTCGCGCCTACCACCACGATCAGATCACCTTCAGCGTCTGGTACGCCTTCCACGAAAACTTTATCCTCTCGCTCAGCCACGACGAGGTGGTGCATATGAAGGGCAGCCTGATCGGCAAGATGCCCGGCGACGAGTGGCGGCGCTTTGCCAATCTGCGCCTGCTGTTTGCCTATATGTTCGCGCACCCGGGCAAGAAGTTGATGTTTATGGGTATGGAGTTTGG
This sequence comes from Helicobacteraceae bacterium, assembly GCA_031282285.1. Taxonomy (GTDB): domain Bacteria; phylum Campylobacterota; class Campylobacteria; order Campylobacterales; family SZUA-545; genus JAIRNH01. Next base: position 4,737 of record JAITEA010000174.1, on the reverse strand, counting down.
GCAGTACGCCGAGTGGAACTACAAGCAAAGCCTCGATTGGCATTTGCTCCAATACGGCTATCACCGCAATCTGCAAAACTTTATAGCCGATCTCAACCGCTTCTACCAGTCCGAAAGCGCGCTGTTCGATCGCGATTTCGATCGGGACGGTTTCGAGTGGATCGACAATAACGACTCCTCTCAAAGCGTGATCGCCTTTCTGCGGCGCGGCGGCGGCGAGACGCTGCTGATCGCGTGCAATTTCACCCCCCAGCCGCGCTACGATTACAATCTAGGCGTTCCATTTGGCGGCGCGTGGCTGGAGGTTTTCAACTCCGACGCCGAGCGTTACGGCGGGAGCAATATAGGCAACTTCGGTCGGGCGCGATCGGGCGCGAGCGGCAGCCACGGGCGCGATTTTGGCGTGATTGTTACGCTGCCGCCGCTGGCGGTCGTAATTTTCAAGCCGGAGAGCGCCTGATTTTGCCTTTGGGTATGTATCGCAGATATTTTTAGGCACAATTGGGTCGTTAATAATCGTTATTATAAGAGGTTATCGTGAAATCTATAGTACGCCACTCGTTGTTTGTTTTTCCCCTGATCGCGCTGTTTGGAATCGCGCTCGCGCTGATAACCGCCCGCTTGGACGCGAAAGAGGCTTCGCTTCAGACGCTCTTAGAGGCGCTAGATCGCCAGATCGCGCTGGTTCAAAATACGCCCAGAGAGGCGCTATTAAGCGGCGCGCTGATGGGGCTTGGCTACAACGGCTTGGACAAGGCGATAGAGGCGGCGAACGAACACTACGATCGCAAGATCGCGCCGGCGATTTCGGGCGGCGAGATTTTCGCCTCGGCGATTGGCAAGCTGGACGCGGCAAAAAAGCCGCGAGAGGCGCTGCTGGCTAACGCCAGACGGATCGTGGAAGCCAAAGCGATAATAGTAAAGGAGAGCGAAGCCTTTTTGCAGCTTGCGCCGCAGCTTAAGCTGGCGACGCAGGAGCTTTCGCAGATGATGGAAAACCGCCGCGTGCCGTGGCAGACGGTTCAGGAGGCAAGAAAGCAGATCGACCTTGCCGAGCGGCTCGTTTTTATCGCTTCGGCGTATATAGCCGACGGCGGGGAGGCGCGTTACGACGAGCTTATGCGCGCCGTCAACGCGTATTCGCAGACGCTTTACGGCTTTTCAAACGCGGACAATCTGCAGGCTTCCGTACTGGCGCTTGTAGGCACCAACCAGCTCTTTTGGAAAGGGTATCAGGAGTCGCTGATCAAAGCCGTCGATAGCAGAAAACAGATGATCAAAGATATCGCCGCGATATACCAAACGACCGACGCGCTTTGCGCCGAACTTGGCGCGGTAAAAACGGAGATCGCCGAGTCGAACGCCGCCTTTTTCTTGGGTATGCGCGCCGCGCAGATCGCGCTGGCGCTGCTGATCGCCGCGGCGATCGGATACGCGATCTGCCTGTTTATGCCCTTTCGCAAGGAGTCGCAGATAGCCAGAGCGCCGCAGCATATGCGTAAAAAAGAGGCTTTTGACGACGAAGCGCCAATCTGGCGCGGCGAGGCAAGGCGTCTGCCTTAGGCAAAAACTTGCCTTTTGCGCCTTGCGTGAGGAGCTTGGGTGTATAATAACCATTGGACAATAATTTAATAGCGGATCGGAAACTATTATGATTTACGGCAAATATAGCGCAAACGGCAACGATTTTATGATAACAAGCGCTTTTCATAGCGCAAATCGCGGCAAACTCGCCAAAAGATTATGCGATCGACGATACGGCGCGGGCGCGGACGGGCTGATCGTGCTGCTGCCGCACAGCGAGTACGATTTTGCGTGGGAGTTTTACAACGCCGACGGTTCCGGCGCCGCGATGTGCGGCAACGGGGCGCGAGCCGCCGCGCTATACGCCTATCACAACGGCTTGGCTGGAATGGAACAGCGCTTTATCACGGGGGCGGGCGAGGTTTTTGCGAAGGTGTTTCCCAACGGAATGGTGGAGGCGCAGATGACCGAACATAAGATTGTGCGCGAAAACATCAAGGATTGCGGCGCCACTTGGCAGCTGATCGATATGGGCGTGCCGCATCTGACCACAAACGGCAGGCTCTCGCTTTTCGATCGCTTCCCTTTATCCGAGCTCAGACGCAGATACGACGCCAATATAAGCGTCTATTCGGTGCGAAACCGCGCGATTAGAGTACGCACCTACGAGCGCGGCGTAGAGGACGAGACGATGGCGTGCGGAACGGGAATGGCGGCGTGTTTTCTGTCCGCCTTCACCGCCAAAAAGATCGCAAGCCCCTGCATAGTCTATCCAAAGAGCGGCGAGAAAGTAACGCTTTCGTTTGTCGATAACCGCGTCCGCTTAAAAGGCAAAGTCGTCAAGCTATTCGACGCGCTATTTGCCGACGGCTGAACAGGTCGTCGCGGGTTGTAGTTAGCTCCGCGCTAAACGACGACCCACAAAAAGATCGCGCCGGCGATAATGCGATAAACCCCAAACGGCGCGAAATTAAAACGCGAGATAAAACGCATAAAACTCTTGATAACGACGAGCGCGACAATAAACGCCGTAATGAAACCAATCGCTAGGCTTATCGTCTGATCCGCGCTAAACTCGTTGTAATTTTTGTACAGATCGTAGCTTACGGCGATCAGCATAGTGGGAACCGCCAGCAGAAACGAAAACAGCGCCGCAGACGAGCGATCCAGCCCGCAGAGCAGCCCGCCGATAATGGTCGCCGCCGATCTGCTTACGCCCGGGATCATCGCGAAGCATTGCGCGCAGCCGATCAAAAACGCCTGTTTGTAGCCGACGCGATCGACGCCGCTTATCCGCTTAGTTTTGGGCTTGTAAAACAGCTCGATCGCGATTAGCGCCGCGCCGCCGATTATCAGCGCGTAGGCGACGGTTTGCGTCGAGAATAGCGATTTGATATGTTTATAGAGCAAAAATCCGACCAAACCCGTCGGCAAAAAGGCGACCGCAAGTTTTGACAGCAGATCAAAATCGCGTATCAGCCGCTTGTAATAGAGGGCGACGACGGCAAGGATCGAGCCAAGCTGGATAACGATCTCAAAGCTCTTGTGCGTTTGAGTTTGCTCTATGCTAAGCAGACGGGAAACCAGTATCAGATGACCCGTCGAAGAGATTGGCAGAAACTCGGTCAATCCCTCGACCACGCCAAGCAAAGCCGCCTCAAAAAAATCCATACCGCGCCTTAAAATAAAACGGCGATTGTAGCGAAACGCTATCTTGCCCAGCGCCCGCCCGCGCCGTTTTCCGCGCTCAAGATAGGCAAGGCGTTTAACTCTGGTTAGTTGTATTCGGATAATGCCCCGCTTATGCTTATAGTTAGCTTAACTATAGGTATAATTTGAGAGACTGCACGATCGACGAGGCGCGTATGGCGCGTATTTACAGGCGCATTGGGCAGAATGTGCGCAGAGCGCGGGAGGAGCGCGGCGTTTCGCAGTTGGCGCTGGCGCTGGAGATGGGGCACAAAGCCGTGGGAAGCGTGTCGCTGCCTGAGTTAGGCGTTCAAGGCAAACATTTTAATATAGAACATCTGGTTAAGATCGCGCAGATATTGGAGGTCGATATATCGCTCTTTTTCGAGGGTATATGGGACGAGCGAGCGCGCTAACTTGCGATCTAGCGGTTGTTCGTCTCGCCCCAGTTCAGCTTGGCGCGAATCGCGCTGAAAAAGTTGCGCTCTGGACGGCGGATCATCTTTACAAACGAATCGCTCATCGATATGGCTAGGCGATCGCTCGCGTCAATGGGCGTCATATCCTGCCCGTCGATAATCATCACCCCCTCTTTTTCCCGAATGCGTAGCTCTATGTCAAAACTTGTCGGCAACACAAGCGATCGCTGATTGAGCGAGTGCGGGCAGATCGGCGTAAAGATGAAGTTTTTGGCGTAAGGAAAGACGATCGGTCCGCCCGCCGAGAGGTTGTAGCCCGTCGCGCCCGTGGGCGTGGCGACGATTAGCGCGTCGCCGTAGTAGGTGTTTGCCAGCGTCCCATCCACGATCAGATCGATATGGATCATTCGCATTTTTTGATGGCGCACCACCAGATCGTTGATCGCGTGCAAAACCTGCTTTTTGCCGCCGACCTCGGCGTTGATCTGCATAATCATTCGCTTGTCGATCGCGTAATCGTGCTTTAAGATGCGTTCGATCGCGCTCTTGATCTCGCTTGCTTGAATATCGGTCAAAAAACCCAGCGTCCCCATATTGACGCCCAGAATCGGCTTGTCGTATTTGAAACTGTTGCGCGCCAGCGCGATCAGCGTGCCGTCGCCGCCGATGCTGATAAGAAAATCGGAGCGGCTGTAAAGCGTGTAGTCGTCCACGCCGCTAAGATCGATCATCTTCGCGCACTCTTCGCCAATCAGCGTCTCCACGCCCAAAGCGTCCAGAAACAGCCTAAGCTCCAGAAAGTAATCCCTAAGCTGCGGCGAGTTCGGACGCAGGCGCGCGCCGACGGTTTTGATCTTGCCGATTCGTTCGTTCACGTTTAACATCTGGCGATCTTACCCAAGAGGCAGTTAAGCCCCGTTTCGCCAAATCTCTCAACAACTCCGCCCAATCCAACCGCCTCTTATCATTCCCGCCACTTTAGCCTATCCGCCCCCCTTCCGCTTCCTTATACGCGCGCCGCTTCCCCCCTGAGGCGGCTAGCGGATTCTCGCTCGCACCCATACCCGATCGCCGCTCCACCTCCCGACAAGCGGGGTTGGCATCT
>JAITEA010000168.1 GCA_031282285.1 Helicobacteraceae bacterium | reverse complement strand
AGCGAAACGATGGAGCGCGTGGCGAAGAAGCCAAAACCCTCGTGCAATATCGTGTTCGACGAGGTGCCGCGCGAAAACTGGGCGAAGGGCGAAACGCTCCTAAGCGATCAAGACGCGGCGGAAGCGAAAAGTGGTTCTTGAGATCGAGAACTTATCGTTTAGTTACGGCGGCGATCGGACGCTGTTTGACAATTTCAGCTTATCGATCGAAAAAGGCGAAATTGTCGCGCTGGCGGGCGAAAGCGGCAGCGGCAAATCCACGCTGCTGGAGCTGATCGCAAGGCGGCTGAAGCCAAAAAGCGGAACGATCAGAGCGGCGCGTTTTGGCTGGATATTTCAAGACCCGTACTCCTCCTTTCACCCCACATACTCGATAGCCAACCAGATTGCCGACGCGGCGCCGATGAAAGAGGCGCCTAGACTCTGCCAATATCTGGCGATCGATTACGAGCTTTTGGATCGCAAACCGCACGAGCTAAGCGGCGGGCAGCTACAAAGAGCGTCGATATTGCGCGCTTTGCTGATGAAGCCCGATCTGATTTTAGCCGACGAGCCGACCAGCGCGCTGGATAACTTAACGCAACTTGAGGTGATGAAACTACTTGTGTCGCTGCTAAATAGCGTTGGCATTTTGCTGATCACGCACGATCTGGCGCTTGGCGCTTGGTGCGCCGATCGCGTTGTGGAGATCGGCTAGATCGCGCTTTGCGCCGCTTGCATCAAAAGCGGTTGGAGACAAGCAGCCAGAAGGCGAACGCCGCGACGATAAGGGCGGCGGCGCTTAAGCCAAGGCGCGTCAGCGTCGAAAAGGCGCGGTTTGGCTCCTTCGGTCCAAGATCGACAAAGCTCAAAATCGACTGCGGCAGATCAAAGTGTTCGTAGCCCCTGATCGTCGGCGGAGCGGGCGTTTTTTTCAGCGCGTCAAGTTTGCCCTGCGCCTCAAACGCCAGCTTTAACAGCGGATCGCGCCCGAAGTAGCGCTCGTAGTTCGCGGCGGACTCCTCCCAATTGACCGCGCCCGCGACCGTTACGCGCCGAATCTCCTCCGTAAAGGCTAGGCGCATAATAAGCGCCGCGTAGTCAAGATAGAGCGGGTTGCTCGCCTCGTCCAGCGTCAAAAGATACGCCGCCTGACTGTCGCCCTCCAAAGCGGCTTTCCACGCCCTGTCCAGACGGGCTTTGCTCTCCTCAAACAGCGCGGAAAACCGCGGCGCGTCCGTCAAAAACGGGTATTTTACGGCGAGCGCGAGCTGAGAGTTCCGCTTGCCCTTCTGATCGGCTTGCGTAAAGGCAAGCAAAGCTCCGATCGGCTCTTTCAAAACCGGCGGCGCGCCAAGCTCGCTCAGCGCCTTTGCCGCATCCAAAGCGGGCGCGTAGGCGTGCTGATCGGAGAGAAAGATAAACTCGCGCTCCAGCGCGGCGATCCTGCGCTCTTTGGCTTCAAAATGCGGCAACCCTTTGCAGATAGGCTCGCGCTCGCACAGATCGTTAAAACCCTGCCAATCTTGCGCTTTGATAAACTCCATCGCCTTCAAAAACGGCGCGGGAAAATCGATGATCCGCCGCGCCGTCTCTCCCTTTTCCAGCGCGTTGATAAACGGCGAGAGAACCTTTACGGCTCTGTCTTTCTCGCCCTCTTTGATAAACTCTATCGCCGTCTCGACCGAGTTTTGCCACTCATCAAAGAAAAGCCTGCCGGAGAGCGATTCGCTCAAAATTGGATAGGCGCTAAGCAGCGCCTGCGTTTCGCGCATACGGCGGTTTTTGAACAGGGCGCGCAACTGGCTAAGCTCGTTTGCGAGCAACGCCTCCTCCTCGAAGCGCGCGCGCTTTGGCAGATCGTCCCAAAACGGCAGGACGGCTTCTTTGGCGAGCGCGGGTTTGCCCTCCTCGAGAAATCTCGCCGCGCTCGGATAGACGCTCTCCTCCCAGACGCGCTCCATCCAGTCGCAAAACGGCTCGTTAAGCAGGCAAAACCCGCTTACGGCAAGCAGCGCGTTTGCCGCTTCGCAATCTTCCGACGCGACGGCGAGCGCGCAGGATTCGTTCAGCTTGGCAAGGTCAAAGCTCTCTACCGCGCCTTGCTCGCCCAGCGCGAAAACGCGATCGCCGCGTACTCTGAGAGCGGCGATCGGCTCGTTCAGCGCCTTCCACGATCGCGCCACGCGGTTGTGCGTTATGTCGATTGCGGCGATCAAGCCCGTTTCAAGCCCCAGCAAGGCGTAACGAGAGGTCGGCGCCAGCGTCTCCTTGGCGGCGCGGGGCAGGGAGAGCGAATCAAGCGCCGCGCCGTTTGCGTATCGCGAAATCACGAACAGATCGCGCTCTCTACCAAAGAGCAGCAGCCGTCCGTTTGGCAGGAAAGAGCCGCCGATCACGGGTTTGGGCGTTTTGGTTTCCAGCGCGACTCTATGCAGCGCCAGATCGTAGGCGATCGCCCTGCCTTCGCGCTCGGCGGCGAATATAAACCGCCCGTCCGCGCTGAAAAACAGCGCCGAAGGTCGTTTGACGAGCAAAGGGCAGAGCGAATAACGGCTTGTATCGTCGATCGAAAAAACCTGCAAAAAGCCGTCCGCGTCAATGACGGCGTAGCGATCAAAGCTAAACGCTGCGCAGACGATCTCTTTTACGCTCAGCGTTCGTTTGGAGAGGGTTTCGCCCGTTTTGAGGCTAAGCGCGATCGCGGCGTTTTCTTTGATCAAAAATAGCTCGCCGTTTGGCAGAAACCGCGCCGCCAGCGCGTTTTTGGCTTCGCCGATTTGCCTTTTGCCCGTTGGCGCGCCGCCGCCGTCAAAGCGGTAAAGATAGCCCGCGCCGTCGATCGCGGCGAAGCGATCGCCCGTTTTTATTATGTCTAAGGGCGGCGTTTCAAAGCTTAGCGTCGTATTCCAGCTCAAAATTAAGCTCGCTTTTGTTGGATAAGAAAAGCATATCCAAAGCCGCATTAAGCAAAAACTTACGCGCGCTCTTAACTTGCGCCAAACTATCTCGATTGCCCTATCCCAATCCAGCCGCATTACCCCAACTTCGCCCGATCGACGCCGCTTGCCTTAGACGCTACTGCTTAGTGCGGCAGCAACAAAAGTTCATCATAATCGTCTCAAGTCGATGAAAACAAGCATGTCAATCACTCAAAAACCAAAGGAATAAAATCGCAGTAACAAAATTCAGTCCGTAAAGCCGTTCGTGACGGATCTATAGCCATAGAAGCAGTAGAATTAACGCCTTTAAACCACAATACTATAAATCGGTCATATACCGCAATACGCTAGCCAATGGGGGAATATTACCGATAGACATATCTAGTTTCAGGAGAAATAGAGATTGACAAAGTTGCTTCTACTAGCAGGTAAAGAGTAAATAGAAAAGCCTTTAATGTGTTTAAGCAAAATAGCAACGCATATACGAGATTGTCGCTGATAAAATATATGCGATAGATGCAAAAGAATAGCAACTTTCAATTCTGAGCTTTTTAATAATAAATATAGCGCCAGTATATTTAATAGCGTTATGACAATTATTGATAATTTCTTTATATGCGGCTAGCTATTTATTAGGCAGAAAAATATTTGCTTAAAAAATCTGGAACAGATAAGGATGTAAGAGTTATAAAAATCTGTATTAGAAATGCCATGCTTTATATATCATTCTTGCTATAAAAAAGATTAAGAGCACAATGAAAATTCATGAAGCAAGCGCGCCTAGCAGCGATTAGCGCAACAAAACCGGTATGTTACGATAGCGAAATCAAACAAATATGATCAAAACTCTATCTTTGTGCCTTTGCGTTAAAAGTGATAAATATACATTTGATTTTAACTAGCCATTCAATAAATTCTTGCGTTTCACATCATATTTGTTGGTTCAAAGTCTTTAGTCTTAATTTGGCTACCGCTAAGAAAGCTCGAGCATTTTATTATACAGCGTT
>JAITEA010000128.1 GCA_031282285.1 Helicobacteraceae bacterium | reverse complement strand
CGGGGATAACGGAAGCGGCGCTTGCGTGCAAACCCCCCTCAATCCCCCCTTGTCGGGGGGGGGGGGACGAAGCGGCGCAGAGCGGCGATCGCATATGGGGGGATAACCGCTTTTTTCAGGTGCAACGCCACCCCCAGCGAGGGGGGATTATTGGCATTTTTCAAGCGCCGCGGTTAGCGACGATTGTATGCGTTTTAGCGCCTCGGGGCTGCTCGCTTCAAAGCGCGTAACCAAAACGGGCGTGGTATTGGAAGCGCGCACCAATCCCCACCCTTCCTCAAAGATTACGCGAACGCCGTCTATATCGATAATATCACGGATTTTGGGCAGTTCCGCGCTAGGGTTTTTCAGCGCGGCTTTTAACCGATCGATAATCTTGAACTTCTCCTCTTCGGTGGTTTTTACCTTAATCTCGTCGGTGGAATATACCTTCGGCAGTTTTTCATACTCCCCGTCGAAATCAAAGCCCTCTTTTATAAGCTCGATCAGCCGCAAAGCCGCGTAAACCGCGTCGTCGTAGCCAAAGTAGCGATCGTTGAAGAATATATGTCCGCTTACTTCGGCGGCGAAGCTGGCGTTGGTTTCTTTGATTTTGACCTTCAAATTGCTATGCCCCGTTTTGTACATAATCGCCTTGCCGAACTTGTTGATTTCGTCGTACATAACCTGAGAGCATTTTACCTCGCCGATCACGATCGGGTTTTTGATCTTTTTTGCCAAGAAGATCGAAAGTATGTCGCCCTTGAAATTATATTTGCCGCTTAGCATCGCTATGCGATCGGCGTCGCCGTCGAAAGCAAAGCCGTATTTTTGCGAGGATCGTTTCATCTCTTGCTTTAATAGCTCGAGATTTTCCTCTTCGCTCGGATCGGGATGGTGATTTGGAAAGGTTCCGTCCGGTTCCTCAAACAGCAGTTTCGCGCCGATACCAAGATTTTCCAAGATCGGTTTAAGCGTGATCGCCGCCACGCCGTTGCCTATATCAAAAACCAGCGGCGTTTTCAGCCCTTTTAATTCGCTAAACTGCTCGCTTAAATACGCAATATAGCGATCCAGCGCGTCGATCTGCGTAGCGGTAAAATCGTCGGGAATACGCTCGCCGCACGACTCTATTTTGCGCCCAAGATCGTATATCTGCTCGCCGAAAAACGGCGCGTTGGCGATCGTGATCTTAAAGCCGTTATATTCTGGCGGATTGTGGCTACCCGTAATCATCACGCTCAGATCGGGTCGTATGCCGTCAAATTCGCAAAAACCCGCAAAATAGCTTACGGGCGTGGGACACATTCCGATCTTTAGCGCCTTAACGCCGGCGCGGTTAAAACCGCTGACCAGCCACTCGAACAATTTTGGCGAGTGCGTCCTCGCGTCGTATCCGATCGCCGCGGCTTTGCCCGCGCCGACTAATTTGCCAAGAACGAAGCCCAGCTTTTTAACCCGATCGGCGCTTAACTCCTTGTCAAAAACGCCCCGTATATCATACTCTCTGTAGATCGACATTGTTTCCTCCTTTATTTCTGTTGAACTCCGGCGCGATCGCCTTTAAGATCGCCTCTATCTCGTCGTCGCCCGCGCGTTCCAGCGCATTGATTCGCGCGTTTAGCGCCGCGAAATCGGTCTTAGTCGGTTTGCCGACGAAAATAGAGGGATATTTTGCTGTTTTTTCGCTTTCGTCGATCAACAGCTCCTCGTAGAGCTTTTCGCCCGCGCGCAAACCGGTATAGACGATCCCAAGCTCCGGCTTGCCCGCCAAAGCCAGCATCTGTTTTGCCAGATCGGCGATCTTGACGGGCGCGCCCATATCCAGCACGAAAATCTCGCCGCCTTTTGCCTCGGACGCGGCTTGCAGCACAAGCTCGCACGCCTCGCTAACGAGCATAAAGTAGCGCGTAATTTCGGGGTGCGTAACGCTCAGCGGCTTGTTTTCGTCGATCAGCCGTCGAAAGCGCGGAATCACCGATCCGCTCGAACCTAGCACATTGCCAAAACGCACCGCCGCGAGACGGACGCCGCCGCTTGGAACATTCTGCAGATACAGCTCGCAGACGCGCTTGGTCGCGCCCATAATATTGGTCGGGCGCACCGCCTTGTCGGTGGAGATCAGCGTGAAAATCTCCGCGCTGCAGGCGATCGCGGCGTCGATACAGTTTTTCGTGCCTATTATGTTGTTGATCGCGGTTGCTTTTGGGTTGGCTTCCGAGAGCGGCACATGCTTGTAGGCGGCGGCGTGAAGGACTATGCTAGGTTTTGTCCGCTCGAACAGCTCAAACGCCGCATCGCGATCGACCACATTGACCATCTTGAGCTTCGCTTGCGGCAGCGCCTCGCCGATCGCGTACAGATTGTACTCGCTCGAATCGACCAGTATCAACTCGCTCGCGCCGTAGCGCGCCGCCTGTTTTGCCAGCTCGCCGCCGATCGATCCGCCCGCGCCGGTTATAAGGATCGTTTTGCCGTTTATAAAAGCGCCGATCGCCGCTTTGTCCAAATCCTTCGGGTTGCGCGCCAGCAAATCCTCGATCTTCAGCCGCTCGTGCTCCGCGCCAAGACCGGTCAGCCTCGCAAACCGCGCCCGCTCGATTTTGGCGGCGTTCAGGCGATCGTAAATGGTCTTTAGCGGCGGGGTTTCGCCGTTTGGCTCCGGCGCGATGATCGCCTCTTTCACGCCGTATCTGGCGGCGAAAGATTCCAGATCGTCGAAGCCGACCACCTCCAGCCCGTGAATGCGCTGCCCGCGTTTAAGCGGATCGTCGTCGATAAAAAAACGCGCCGCGTACTGGGCGCGATCGAGCGATCTGAAGATGCGCTCGCCGTTTTCGTGCGCGCCGACTATGGCGATCGCCCTCGCGCTTTTGTCGGGCGCGCGCCGCTCGAAAACCGCCCGTTTTGCCACGCGCAACGCGCCGATCAGCACGACCGATAGCGCGCCGTCGATAAAGGGGATCGACTTTGGAAACACGGGCAGCGCCTCGCCCAGAAAGCCGCTCGCGGCGGCATAGATCGCCGCAAACAACCCGTACGCGGCTATATGCGCCCAGACCAGCCGCCTCAGCCCGTCGAGCGAAAAAAACCGCCACGGCACGCGATAGACCCCAAAGGCGGCGAAGGCGGCGATTTTGAGCGCGCACAACAACGCGAAATAGCCCCACAATCCCGCGTAAAACTCCTCGCCGATCTCGAAGTTCAGGCGCAAAAGATAGGCTAGATAGAAGGAGATGAACGACAAAACCGCGTCGAAAACGAGAAAAAATCCCAGCCTTTTGGTCGCGTCGCTCACAGGGATTCTCTCGCGATCGCGCCGATTTGAGAGGTCAAACTCTCAAAAAGCGCCTTATTGAGATAGTACGCGCGATCGTCGATCTTAAGCTCGAAACAGTCTTCGTCCAGCTTGGCGATAACGACCGCCCGCGCTATGCCAAGCTCCGCCTCTTTGCGCGCCACCAGCTCGCCGATGCGCTCCAGATCGTTTAGTATGTCCGCTAGTTCCTGCGAAATATTCTCTTCCAACTCGACGCCTTTGTTTTACCCGCGGATATTTTATTACAATTCCGCCAATGCAAAGGTACGACATTATTATCGCAGGCGGCGGACACGCCGGTATAGAAGCCGCGATCGCGGCGGCAAAAACGGGGCGCAAGACGCTGCTGCTAACGCCGCTTATCTCGCAGATTGGCGCGATTAGCTGCAATCCCGCCGTCGGCGGGCTGGGCAAAGGTCATCTCGCCAAAGAGGTGGACGCGCTAGGCGGCGCGATGGGCGTTTTGACCGACAAAGCGGCGCTGCAGTACAGATCGCTGAACGCCTCCAAAGGTCCCGCCGTGCGCGGCACGCGCGTTCAGATCGATATGGATACCTATCCGATCTTTGCCCGCGATCTTTGCTTGAGCGAGGCGAACTTAAGCGCGTCGCAGGATATGCTTGAAGAGCTGATCGTGGAAAACGGCGCTATCGCGGGCGCCAAAACGCGGCTTGGCGTAACCTACGCTTGCGCGGCGATCGTTTTGACGACGGGCACCTTTTTGGGCGCGATCGTGCATATCGGGCAAAAGCAACTGCCAATGGGGCGTATGGGCGAAATCCCTTCGCTGACGCTCGCGGCGCGGCTAAAGTCTCTTGGCTTCGAGATGGGAAGGCTCAAAACCGGCACCTGCCCGCGCATAGACGCCAAATCGATCGATTTTAGCGCGCTTATCAGGCAGGATAACGACGAAACGCCAAAGCCGTTTAGCCTAAGAACGCCGATCGAGGGCTTCGCGCCCGCGCAGATTCCCTGCTTTATCGCCGAAACCAACGAGACGACGCACCAGATCATACGCGGCGCGTTTGATCGTTCGCCTCTATTTACGGGGCAGATCACGGGCGTGGGTCCGCGCTACTGCCCCAGCGTCGAGGATAAGATCAACCGCTTCAGCGATCGGACAAGCCATCAGATTTTCGTCGAGCCGCAGTCGCGTCAATGCGGGGAATACTACCTAAACGGGCTTTCCACCTCGCTGCCAATCGACGCTCAAGAGGCGTTTATAAGGTCGATCAAGGGCTTGAACGAGGCTAAGATCAGCCGCTACGGATACGCGATCGAATACGACTATATGCAGCCGACCGAGCTAAAACACAGCCTTGAAACCAAAAAGATCGCGGGGCTGTTCTGCGCGGGGCAGATCAACGGCACTACGGGTTACGAAGAGGCGGCGGCGCAGGGGATTATGGCGGGGATTAACGCCTCGCTGTTCGTAGGCGGCGAAGCGCCGTTTGTGTTGGGGCGCGAGGAGGCGTATATCGGCGTTTTGATCGACGATCTGGTAACCAAAGGCGTTCAAGAGCCGTATCGAATGTTCAGTAGCCGCGCCGAGTACCGCCTGCATCTAAGAGAGGATAACGCCGATATACGGCTCGCCGCCTACGCCTATCGCTACGGGCTTATTGATCGTATCCAAGCCGAGCGCGCCAAGCGCAAAGCGGACGAAACGAACGCGGGCGTTAATTATCTTAAAACCAACTTCCTTACGAATAACGCCCAGACGCTGCGCCGCCTCGAGGCGCTTGGAGAGGAACCGATCGGCGAGAAGGTTTCGCTAATGACGCTCGCCTCGCGCCCGAGTTTCAGCCCCGCGAAGCTAAGAGCCGTCGATCCCTATTTTGAAACTTTGGGCGCCGAGGCGCTGGAGCAGACGCTTATAGCCGCCAAATACGATCACTACTTCGCCAAACAGCAGGAGCAGATCGAGCGAATGCGCGAGATGAAGGCGCTGGCGATCCCCAGCGATCTGGATTTTGGCGCGATCGAGGGGCTTGGCTCGGAGATTATTCAAAAGCTGGGCAAGTTCCGTCCGCAAACGCTGTTTGAAGCCGAACAGATCAGCGGTATGACGCCCGCCGCGCTGGATATTCTCGCGATCAAAATCGCCGTCTCAAACAAGCGCCGCAATCGCGGGCGTTAATCAGGTTTTAGGTAAAGCGAGATAAAATACGGCGTTTTGAGCCGCTTTGATCAAACTTGGCGGCGGTTGCAACCGAAACATCAAAGAAAAAAGGGGCGAAAATGGAGTATAACGCCAAAAGGCGCGGCTTCATCAAAGGAGCGGGCGCAGCGCTTGGCGTCGCCGCCGCCGCGGGGGGCGTAGTCGCCCTGTACGGCATGAAGCGCACATGGGATCCTCTTCCCAGCGTAATCGCCGCGGGCATAACGGAGGTGGATATCACCGAGTTAAAAGCCGGCGAGCCTATTAGAGTATTCTTCCGTAAAAAACCGGTGTTTATACTTAAAAAGAGCGGGGACATGCCGCGCGACGAAAAGCGCGACGCCATTATCAACGGCGAAGCGCACACGATTGTGATCGCGCTCTGTACGCATCTTGGATGTATTCCTAAATGGAACTCGACTATGCAGCAGTTTAAGTGCGCGTGCCACGGCGGGGAGTTTAACGCCAGCGGCGTTAATATTTTCGGTCCTCCGCCGCGCCCGCTCGATATTCCTCCTTTCAGGGTCGAAAGCGTTGACGAGAGAACAAGACTTGTGCTTGGCGAAGAGGGCGAGGAGTATAAACGACTCGCCGCGCTGGCTTAAAGGATAGCAGATGGCGAATTTCAAAAAAGCGAGCGGCGTAACGGAGTGGCTTGATCAGCGGCTGTGGGGCAAAGCGCTTATCAAAGTCCTGATGACGGAATACTGGGTTCCAAAGCGGATTAACTTCCTCTGGAGCTTCGGCATGGTGCTTGCCACGCTATTTACGGTGTTGGTGGTTACGGGCATATTCCTGATGATGTACTACAAGCCAGACGAAAGTATGGCGTTTTACAGCGTCAATTACACTATTATGCAAGAGGTA
>JAITEA010000100.1 GCA_031282285.1 Helicobacteraceae bacterium | reverse complement strand
CAGCTTGGCGTCGCCACCAGCGGCGAACGCAGACGCCTCTACCTTATCAGCGATCGCTAATCCCCCCGATAAGCGACGCTCGCATAGGAAGCGACGGTCGCGTAAGGGGCGATAGAACTCCTTATCAGAGGGGGCGAGTTGGTTTGTTTCGTTTAGTAATGGCGTTTGTATGGCAAGATCGTTGCGAGTAGGTTATGCGGCGCGAATGGGTTGGACGCGGGCGTATTTAAGAATCTGTTCATGATCTATGTTGCTCTCCGTTCATTGCGCCCGCTTGACAAATAAGTACCAAAGGGGCGAGCAAGAGGGATTAAGAGGTGGAGAGGGCGGCGAGGACGCGCAACGCTTGAATATGCTCAAAAACATCGTGGCAGCGCACGATCGAGGCGCCGTATTCCGCCGCTTTCAAATGCAGTGCGATCGTACCGCCAAGCCTGTCGGCGACGGGCGCGGGCGAGATCGCGCCAATCAGTGATTTACGCGAAGCGCCAACCAGCAGCTCGTAGCCAAAGCGCAAAAAGTGCGATTGCGCCGCGATCAGCTTAAGATTGTCGCTTAGATTTTTACCAAAGCCTATCCCTACATCAAGAATCAGCCGCTTCGCCCCCGCCGCGTTCGCCGCCGCGACGCGCGTTTCAAAAAAGCCGTCGATCTCGGCGATCAGATCGTCGTAACGCGGATCGTCCTGCATCGTCGCGGGATCGCCCTTCATATGCATAATACAAAGCGCGGCGTCATATTTGGCGGCAAGGCGCAAAACGCGCTCGTCTTTGCCGCCCGTGATATCGTTGATCAGCCCAAAGCCGCGATCGAGCGCGTACTCGATCGCCAAAGGCTCGTAACTATCCAGACTCAAAACGGCGCGATCGTAAGTTTTCGCCGCGTAGAGCGCGTCGATTACGGGCTTCAGCCGCGCCAGCTCTTCGCTTGGAGCGACGCTTTGACTGCCCGGGCGCGAGCTGACCGCGCCTATATCGATATACGCCGCGCCGTCCGCAATCATCTTTTCGGCTTTCGCCGCCGCGTCCTCTGGGCGCGTTCGGCTGGCGGGGTTGAAGCTGTCCTCGTTGATATTGATTATGCCCATAATGCGGGCTTGAACGGCGCGATCGATCGCGGCAAACTCGCCCAACTGCGCGGCGATCTGCTTCAAGCCAAAAGGCTGCGTTTTTTCCTTCTCGATCAGCCGCTTTAACTGCGCTCTGGTGGCGAGCAAAACCGCGTCGGTATAGGCGTCGGCGCAGGATGGCGTGTCGCGGCTTACCGCAAGCTCGGCGCCGAGCGAGAGCGCGTCTTGCTTTAGGATATTCGCCGCGCCGCACGGCAGGTTTTTCAGCAGAAACCGCTCGATAAGCGCCTTGTCCAGCATCAGCTTAGCGCCGCGCCTGTCGCAGCCGATCGCCTCCAGAATCGGCGCTATATCCGCGTCAAATGGAAGTTTTTGAACTCTCATTGCACTCCAATATCAACAGCAAAATGGGCAGGATCGCGTTTATGGCGGTCGAGTTAAGCGCGATCATCTTATAGCCGCGCTCGATCGCCTCCAGCGCGCGCTTTTTTAGAAGCGGCTTCGCCGGTTTGAGCGTCGCGCAGTACTCAAAAGCCTCCTGTACAAGCCGTTTGGCGCGATCGCGTTCCAGCTTGCCGCTTGCTTTGGCAAACTCGTAGATCGCCGCCAGATCGAGCCGCTTGAAGTCGATCAGATTTTCGCTTGGCGCTTTTGGCGCGTTGATGGCGTATATCGGCAGGCGCGATCGCACGGTCGGCAAAAAGACCGATTTTTTTGCCGCCAGCAGATAGATCGTTATGTTGCGCGGCGGCTCTTCAAGCAGTTTCAAAAGCGCGTTTTGGGCGCTGGCGTTGTAGCCGATCGCGGAGGCTATCAGAAACTTTTCGCGATCGGCGCTGATATACGCCTCGGCGATCAGCTCTCTGGCTTCGGCGATCGAGAACTCCTCTTTCTGCGCGTTGAACACGACGCGCGGCGCGTCGCCGATTAGCCCTAGAACGCGCTCCAGCCCCGTTTGCTTGTCGGGGCAGACCCAGATGGCGCCCATCGCTAGAGCGTAACCTCGCCGAACATCGCCGCGTCGATCGTCTTGTTGAGCAGTCTCGCCAGATGCATAAGTTTGATGTCAAGCAGATGATCCGCCGAACGCAGGAAAAAGCCGTTTTGCGCCTCCTCGTCCATCAGCCACAAAAAGCTGTCGCGCTCCTTTTTGGGCGCCCGCGCCCGCGCGTCGTCGCCGCGCCCGATATACCAGTAGATAAAGCGATCGCCAAAGGCGATCGAGAGCATATTGCGCGCCAGATCGATCTCGTCGGAACTGGCGCGATCGAGGTGCGGCAAAATCTCGCGCGCGTTAAAGATCGGCAGCAGCGGGCGCTTCTTTTCGCTCCTGTTGAGCATAGCGACGGCGTAGTCGGCGAACCACTCGCGATCGCGATCGGTTATCACCACAAACGAAATGCCGCGCATCAGATTGCCTACGGCGGAGTGCGCCGCCGGCACCCAGTCAAAACGGCGCTCCTCCATCCAAGTCATCATCGGGCTGTCGGCGCGAATGGCGGCAAGCGTCCAGTTGCTAAACTGCTCCACGAAGGTTACTTGTCCAGATCGTACGCGGCGTGGAGGATTCGGACGGCAAGCTCGCCGTATTTGCGCGCGATAACGACGCTGATTTTGATCTCGCTGGTGCTGATCATCAATATATTGATATTCTCCTTGGCTAGCGAGGCGAACATTCTAGCCGCCACGCCGCTGTGCGATTTCATTCCCACGCCGATAATGCTGACTTTGCAGACCTGATCGTCAAACTCCTGCCTGCCCAGCGAGCCGCCGAAGCCTTGAAGCGCGCGCTTTGTCTGCTCCAGCTCGGAGGAGGGGATCGTGAAATCCAGATTGGTTTTGCCGTCCTGCCCGACGGTTTGGACTATCATATCCACGTTGATCGCGGCGCTTGCCAGCGCGCCGAATATCTCCGCGGCGATTCCCGGGCGATCTTCCACGCCGATGAGGCTCGCTCTGGCTTGATTTTTATCCAGCGCAATGCCGCTTACAATCGGTTTTTCCATACACTCTTCCTCGCTTGTAATCAAAGTTCCCTCGTGGTCGTTAAAGCTGCTTCTGGTTACCAGCTTTACGCTCAGCTTCTTAGCCAGCTCCACCGATCGGTTTTGCAGCACCTTGGCGCCCAGACTCGCAAGCTCCAGCATCTCGTCGTAGCTTACGCGATCGAGCTTCTTGGCTTTCTCCTCCACGCGCGGATCGGTGGTGTAAACGCCGTCCACGTCGGTATATATCTCGCACAGATCGGCTTTGATCGCGCCAGCGATCGCCACCGCGGTCAAGTCCGATCCGCCGCGCCCCAAGGTGGTAACCTCTCCGCTACGCGTTACGCCCTGAAAGCCCGCGACGACCACGATCTTGCCCTCGCTGAGATATGCGGCGATCGGCTCGCTTGGAATCTCCTCGATTCTGGCTTTGGTGTGCGTATCGTCGGTAACGATCCCAGCCTGCCTGCCCGTCAGCGCGATCGCCTCCGCGCCAAGCTCGCTTAGCGCGATCGCCGTCAGCGCGCAGGTAACGCGCTCGCCGCTGGAGAGCAGCATATCCATCTCCCGTGTCGGCGGCGTTTTGCTGATTTGTAGCGCCATATCGATCAGGTTGTTGGTGTCGCCGCTCATAGCGGAGACGACCACGACCATCT
>JAITEA010000034.1 GCA_031282285.1 Helicobacteraceae bacterium | reverse complement strand
CAAACGGCTCTAACGGCGATGCCGGAACGAATAGAGACGACAGCGATTTTACAACGCCAACAACCTATTCAAACGCGATAGATAGCGGCGGTTTAGGCTGGGATTTTACAAATATTTGGAAAATACCAGACGGCGGCGGTTATCCGATTCTGAGATGGCAGAGAGAATAGCCTAACGCGAAAACCCCCCCTTGTCAGGGGGGGGGAATTGTCGCGGAGGAAGCGGGGCGAAGCGGGGATCATGGGCAGTCATTGTTGCTTTGCGCCTCCGCGTGATTTGCGCGATCTAGATTAAAAGAGCATCTCTTCGTTGGTATTGACGCGATTTTCCCGAATCTCCCTCGGCGGTTTGCTTATATCGGTGAAAATCTCCTTGCGCTTGTCGCTTAGCGTCATCTCGCTCACGCCTTCGGGCTTGTCGAAGCGGCGCTTGCGCTCGGGGCGCGCGCGGGTAAGCTCCTTGTAGTAGTCGGCGAAAACGGGCGCGCTGAACCCGCCGCCCGTAGCCAGCGCGCCCATCGGCGAGTCGTCGTCGTTGCCAAACCATATAATCGTCTGCGTATCGGGCGTGATGCCGACAAACCACGCGTCGCGCGAGTCGTTGGTGGTGCCCGTTTTGCCCGCGATCTCGATGTCCGCCACTCTAGCGCGCATACCCGTCCCGCGCCGTACCGCATCCTGTAGCACATTGATCATCAGATAGGCTTGCTCGGGCTTTGTAACCGCCGTCGCGTTAGTCTCGAAGGTTCGCGATTCGCCGAAGCGATCGACCGTTTCGGTTACGGAGCGGATCGTCCTGCGCTCGCCGTAGTTGGAGATCACGGTGTAATACTCCGAAAACTCCAGCAGGCTCAGGCTGTGCGCGCCAAGCGCGATCGTCATATCGTAGGGCAGAGGCTTTGGCAGGTAGGAGATCATCTTGTCGAAAATCGGCGTTATGCCGATCATATCTATCAGATTGATGGTGGCAAGATTGCGCGATCTGACCACCGCTTCCCGCGCCGTCATCAAACCGACAAGATTGCCCTCGTAGTTTTTGGGACGCCACACATTCTCCGCCTCGTCCGCGCCCGCGGAGTACCGGTAGGTTCGCGATATATCGGCGATCTGGCTTGCCGGCGAGTAGCCCAGATCGAAGGCGGCAAGATAGATAAACGGCTTGAACGAGCTGCCAAGCTGCCTTCTTGCCTGAAACGCGCGGTTGAACACGCTCTTTTGATAATCCACGCCGCCGACCAGCGCCAGAATATCGCCCGTCTGCGGCTCGATCGTTACCAGCGCGCCGTTTAGCTGCGCGAACTTCTCGGCGGCGGCGGTTTCGTTCAGCTCCCAGTTTGAGTAGTTGTTATCGACGCTCGGCGTTATTTTTTCCATCAGCCCCGCTTGATTTTTGGCTATGGCGGCGATCTCGTCGTTCAGCCTCGCCGTCTCCTCCGCCGTGCGGTTTGAGTCGCGCGCCGCGCGCGTTTTGAGCAGCGCGTTGTAGCGGTTGATCTCGGCGCGGTAGTAGCTCTCTATCCTGCTCACATTCGCCTGATAACCTCTTTGCAGCGCCGCTTCCGCCGCCTGCTGTATCTGCATATCGATCGTGGAGTAGATCGTATAGCCGCCGCTTCTTATATCTGGATAGCTGGTTCTAAGCGAGGCGACAATCGCGTCCACCGCGTACGGCGCGCGGTTTTTTGTCCGCGTGTCGTCGTAGATCTTTGGAATCTCCATAACCGCCGCCTGATACTCCTCGTCGCTGATCCAGCCTAACGCTTTCATTCGTTCTACGACGATATTCGCGCGAGAGAGCGCGGCGGAGAAGTTTTTCGTCGGATCGTAGGCGCTGGGCGACTGCGGAATGCCCGCCAAAATAGCGATCTCCTTGAGGCTCAGCTCGTCGATCTCTTTGCGGAAATAGCCCAAAGAGGCGGTGCGCGCTCCATAGTAGCCGTGCCCGAAAAAGACGGCGTTGATATAGCGCTCCAAAATCTGCTCTTTGCTCAGCGCGCGCTCGATCCGCACGGAGACAATCGCCTCTATCAGCTTGCGATCGATGCTCTTTTCGGGCGTCAATAGTATGTTTTTGACAAGCTGCTGCGTGATGGTGCTGGCGCCCTCCACGGCGCGTCCGGCTTTGAGCGCCTTATACGCGGCGCGCAGGATCGCGTCGGGATTAACGCCGTAATGCTCGAAAAAGCTGGTGTCCTCGATCGCCACGATCGCCTCGATCAATCTAGATGGGATTTTGTCAAAAGGCGCGTAGATTCTGTGTTCGTTCGCGAATAGATTGGCGATCAGCTCGCCGTTGCGGTCGAAAATCTGCGTCGTAAGCTGCGGGTTGTAATAGACCAGCGGATCGAGATTCACGCTAAAGCCGCGCGTGAGATACACGCTGCCGAATACGATCGCCGCGATCGCGCAAACCACCGCCGAAATCCACAGCGTCAAAAATAGCTTCCGTAGCTTTGTCATCGTCTGAACTCCCTGTTTTCAAAACCCGATTCTATTAGTTTTCTGGTTTGGGCGCTTTTTGGGGCGCTCAAAATCTCGCGCGTCGGGGCGCTCTCTATAATTCTACCGCGATCTATAATCGCGATCGCGTCGCTAATTGCGGCGACGCTCGCCAGATCGTGCGAAACGAACAGCAGTTTAACGCCGCTTTGCTTGATCGTATTAAACAGCGCCAAGATCGCCTCTTTGCTCTTGCTATCCAGCGCGGTGGTAGGCTCGTCCAGTAGCAGCAGTTTGGGGTTGCAGGAGAGCGCGATCGCGCAGATAACCCGCTGAAGCTGCCCGCCGCTAAGCTCCGCCGGAAAACGCTCGAGAGCCCAAGAGCCAAGCCCCGTCTGCCTCAAAAGCTCAGCCGCGCGCGCCGCCGGCGTATGGAATTGATCTTTGATCTTACTCATCGGGCTAAGCGCGGTAAAGGGATTTTGCGGGATAAACGATACGGTTTTGCCGCGCTCGAAAGCGAAGGGCGCGTCGATCTGTTTTTCCACGATCATTGTTCGCGGCAGCAAGTCTAAGAGCGCCTTTAGCGTCAGGCTCTTGCCGCTGCCGCTTGCGCCGGCGAGCCCAAGCGAAGAATCGATTCGCAGCGAAATATCCACAAGCGCGTCGTTTTCTTGCGGTTGTTCGCCAAAGCCGAGCGGCGGCTTTGCTTCCTTGCTTGCGCCTCTTTGCGGCGAGATTTTAAGTTTATTAATTCGTATGCTCATACCGTTTGCGCCGTTTATGCCATAAGATATAGCAGATCGTAACGATCGCTATAAACGCCAAAGCCGCCGCGATCGCGCCGTTTAGATACGGCTTTAACGCCTCTTTGTTCTCGCCGATAAAATAGCCAAGCAGCGTCAGAACCGTAACCCAAAGTCCCGCGCCCAGAGCGGTGAAAAAGCAGAAAACCGTTAGCGGCATTCGCGCCAGTCCGGCGGGCAGCGATATATACTGCCGCACCACGGGGATCAGCCGCCCGCTAAAGATGGAAATATGCCCGTGCGCTTTGAAGTAGCGCTCAACCTTTTGCATCGTCTCTTCGGTGAAAAATATATAATGCCCCCAGCGCAAAATCGCCTTGCGCCCCAATGTAACCGCCAGATAGTAATTAAGGAGCGATCCCAATAGGCTGCCGATTACGCCGCAGCCGATCGCGGCGTATATATTCATCTTGCCTTGGCTTGCCAGATAACCCGCCGGTATCATCGCCACCTCGCTTGGAAACGGAAAAAAGCTGCTCTCCAAAAACATCATAACGACAATGCCCGTATAGCCCATATCGGCTACCAGCTCAACAATAAAACTAACTATCTCCCCTAGCATTTTTGCGCCGAAGCGGAATTAATAGCGGCTTTGAGAGGTTTTATCATGATAAGAATCCGAGCGTTTTTTCGTCGTCGAACGCGCCGCTTAACTCTTTTTTGATGGCGCGATCAAAGATTTCGCTAGTAAAAAGCGGCGAGTTTTGCGTCGCGGCGATCATTGCCGCGTTTTTGATCGCAAGCGCGATCTGCGCTCCCGTTAGCTGATATTTTGCGAGCGCTTTGAAGCTCAAATCCTTTGCGATCGGCGCGTTTTTCGGAAAGAGCTTCTTCCATATTTCAACCCTTTCGCTTTCGCTTGGTTTTTCAAACTTGATCTTGTAATCAAACCGGCGCGAGAAGGCTGGATCGATATTTTCCA
>JAITEA010000249.1 GCA_031282285.1 Helicobacteraceae bacterium | reverse complement strand
CAAGCATACCGTTAGGATCGACGGTAATAAAATGCCGCTGCCCATATTCGTTGGTTTCAAGCGGCGCTAAAATCGCCAGCTTCCCTTCGGCGGGGGCGATTTTGGGCGTTGGCGGGCATAATTTTTTAGTGAAAGCGGGGGCGACGATCGACTTGAGTGGCTCTTGCCGGATGGTTTGAGGCGGCGATAGAGGTTTGGTTTTCAGAAAATCTTTGTCTTTGCGCTGAAGGAGGTTCTGTTGTTTAGTGAAAGCGGGGAGCGGGGGGCGCATTAAGGTTAGGGGGCGGTAGCGTTTTGGTCTTTAATAAAAGGCGGTCCTTTGTGCAAAATGCCCGTAATAACGGCGGCGTTTGCCGGTTCGATTCGCGCTAAGACTGCGGCGGCGATTTTGGACTCAAGCCGGCTTAATATATCGGCGGCGAGATAGGGATCGAGCGCGTTCATAATTTCGCCCGCGTTGGAGGCTTTCATACCCGAATAAAGATCGGTAACTTTGCCGTCTTTAATCTCGCTTATCTGCGCCAAAAGCTCCCGCTGCGCCTTCAAAGCCGCTTCGATTTTGGCGCGCTCCTCCTCGATCGCCTTAAGATCGGCGGCGATCTTTTCTTCGCGGGTTTTGATCGCCTCCTCTTTTTCGGTCAAAACGCGCTTTGTCGCCTCGCCCAAAGCGTTCAGTTCGTCCTTTGATCTATCCAGCCGATCGACTTCAAACAAAATCTCGTTTTTGCGCGATTCAAAGATCGCGTTGCAATCTTCGGCGCTTAGCGCGGCGGCGAAAACGGCGAGCGCCAAAACCGCTCTCATCGCCCGCTCTTTAGGATATAACGGGCGTTGATCGCCGTATCGTCGAGGCGTTTGCTTTCGCTTATCTTGGCGCTAAGCGCGATCGCGGCTTGGCGCTCCTTGTCAAGATGGTTGATTTTTTCATAATCGATCAGCGCCCGCTTGAGATGAAAACGCAGTTGAAAGGCTTTCTGATGAATGGCGAATATCTCTTTTTGCGCGGATTTGATCTCAAAGCGGCGAATAGCGCGATCGGTCTCGAAGTTCCTCAGATCGCCAAACGATCCCGACGAAGGCTCGCGCGCGGCGGCGGCTTCGTTCTGCAAAATCTCCAGCGCCTTCTCTTTGGCGGAAAGCTCGACCAGCGTTTTTTGCAACGCCTTCTGTAGCTCCTCGACCTTGGCGTTTTTGATCTTGGCAAGCTGAGCTAAGCCGCGCATCTATTACCGATATATTGCGTCGTTGCGATCGGCGCCGGTGGAGATGAGCGTTATTTTCACGCCCGTAAGCTCCTCGATCGCCGCCGCGTAGCTCTGCGCCGCTTTGGGCAGATCGTCAAACGATCGCGCTTTGGACACCCTCTCCCAGCCTTTGAAACTCTTGTAAATCGGTTTGCCGTCGTCGTAATCGACGCAGACTTTTATCTCCTCGAAGCCGTCTAGCACGTCGAGTTTCATCAGCGCAAGCTCGTCCGCGCCGTTGATGCGGCAGGCGAACTTGGCAAGCGGCGCGTCGAACCAGCCGCAGCGGCGCGCGCGCCCCGTGCTGGCGCCGAACTCCTCGCCCTTTTCGCGCAACCGATCGCCTATGGCGTTTGTTTGCTCGGTGGCAAACGGTCCGTTGCCCACCCGCGTGCAATAGGCTTTGACGATGCCGATCACCTTGCCGATCTCCTTTGGCGCGAGCCCCGCGCCCGTGCAAGCGCCGCCGGCTATCGTGTTGGAGCTGGTAACGAACGGATAGGCGCCGTGATCGATATCCAGAAGCGTCCCTTGCGCGCCTTCCAGCAGCGTTCTTTTGCCGTCGTCGAGCGCTTGCCAGAGCATTTGCGTCGTATCGGCGGCGAATACGAGCAGTCTATCAGCCCAGCGCGCCACAGACGAAGCGACCTCCGCTTTTGGCGGAGCGTTTAATCCAAGACGATCGTAACGCTCCAAGATCGTATCGACAAGGCGCGCCTGATCGTACAGATCGCCAAGCCTCGCGCCAACCCTCGCGATCTTATCGGCGTACGCCGGACCGATGCCGCGCCCCGTGGTGCCGATCTTTTTGTCGCCCAAACCCGCCTCTGCGGCTTGATCGAGCGCGATGTGATAATCCAAGATCAAATGAGCGTTTTTGCTGATATATAGCCGACCGCGCAGATCGCCAAACTGCGCCGCCTCTTTTATAAACTCGTCGGGGCAGATCACCACGCCGTTGCCAATGATATTGACGGCTTTGGGATTCAAAACGCCCGAAGGGATAAGATGCAATACATATTTCTTGCCGTCGATCACAATGGTATGCCCCGCATTGTGCCCGCCCTGATAACGCGCCACATAATCGTACTCTTGCGCCAGCAGATCGACGATCTTACCCTTGCCCTCGTCGCCCCACTGAACGCCTACTATCAGATCAGCTTTATTTGCCATTACTTCGCTTTATGGTAGGTTGCGGGCGGCATTTTAACACATAACCAGCCGAACGATAGCCAAATCCAAGACGATTGTATCTTGTTTGCCAAATCTAACTTGCCCCGCGTAAAACGCCGCTAGCTTAAGGTTAATAGCCTCCAGCGGCTAACGACGCGCTCAAAAACTCCAATATCGGCTCGATCCAGAAAAACGCGCCGATCGTCATTGCGGCGGCGACGCCAAGCACGACCTTCAGCGCCGTCGTGCCGTTTTGATAATAGACCGTGCCGTCGTTGTCGGCGGGGTCTTTCAAGAACATATAGACGATCAGTTTCAGATAGTAATAGACCGCGATCGCGCTATTGATCAGCATTATAAACGCCAGATAGAGATGATCGCTGGCTATCGCCTCGCCTATCAGATAGATCTTGCCAAAAAAGAGCGCGAACGGCGGAATGCCCGCCAAGGAGAGCATAAACACGCCCATTATCACCGCGCCCATCGGGCTGAGCCGCACCATACCGGAAAACTTGCCGTAGGGGTGATCGAAGCGGATATCCCAAGTTTTGCTTGGATGGCGCGAAATCCACAGCATAGCAAACGCGCCCAGATTGGTGAACAAAAACAGCGTCCAATACAGAAACAGCCCCGCGTGCGCCTCGCTTGTGCCCATCACAAAAGCGGTCATCACAAACCCCGCGTGGCTGATCGAGCTGTAGGCGAGCATTCGCTTCACATCGTCTTGAACCAGCGCCAGCAGATTGCCGATCGTCAGCGTGATTACGGCGGCTAAATACAGTAGCCCATAAACGATCTGATCGGGGTTGTGCGCGAGGAAATCAAATAGCCGCATAGCCACGGCAAACCCCGCGATCTTGGGGACGATCGACATATAACCAGCCATCGGCGCGCTGGAACCTTCGTACACATCGGGCGTCCAAGTGTGAAACGGCACGACGGAGAGCTTGAAGCCAAGCCCCGCGACGATAAACGCCGACGCGGCGAGAACCAGCGCGTTATTGTTGAAGCCCTCGGCGACCAGCGCGCTTTGAATCTTGCCGATCTCCACGCTGCCCGTCGCGGCGTAGAGCAACATTACGCCGAAGGCAAGCAGTCCGACCGCCAGCGCGCCCATAACGAAATATTTCAGCGCCGCCTCCAGCGCCTTGTCGCGGCGGTGCATACTGATAAGCGCGTAAAGCGCGAGCGATCCGATCTCTAGGCAGATAACGATCACGATCAGATTGTCGCTGGAAACCATACCCGCAAAACCCGCCGCCATAAACAAAAACAGCGCGTAAAACTCGGCGAACTGATACTCCAAAAACCGTATGCCCGCAAACGCCAGCGGCATAAACAGCAGCGAGGCGCCGATAATCACCAGCATAGAAACCTTAGCCAGCCCGTCGATCAGCAGCGCGTCAAAGAAACTCCTCTCCTGAAACTCGACGCACAGCAGCGCGACGATCGAGGCTACCAGCGTAGCGATCGCGATGCCCGCGAAGGCGTTGCGCCCCGCGTTTTTGACGAACAGATCGACGCCCAAAACGACAATCCCGCCGACGACCAAGATCGCCATCGGCAATAAAGAGACAAAAGCGTGCAGGTCCATTATCTGCCTCCAAACATCGGCGAGTTGAGCCGTTCAAGCCGCTCTTTTGCCAAATCCTGATTTATCGTCGATTTTACGATCATCATTTCGGCTAGATGCGCGGAGGCTTTGTTGATAGGCGCCAAAACCGGCTTAGGATACACGCCAAGCCAGATTACCACCAGTACAAGCGGTATCAGCGCGGCAAGCTCGCGTTTGTTCAGATCGGTTAAGCTCTTGTTGGCTTCGATCGTAACAGCGCCGTAGAAGGTTTTGCGGTAGAGGTTGAGCATATAGACCGCGCCCAGTATAATCGAGGTTCCAGCCAGCAAAGTCATAATCGGGCTTGCGCGGAAGTAGCCAAGCAAGGATAGAAACTCGCCCACAAACCCCATCGTCAGCGGCAGCCCCGCCGAAGCCATCGCCATAAACATAAATATCGCCGAGTAGATCGGCATAACGGAGGCGATCCCGCCAAACTCGCTTAACGCCTTAGTATGCCTGCGATCGTAGATTACGCCCACCAACATAAACAGCGCGCCGCTGATGATCCCGTGGCTTAGCATAAAGAACACCGAGCCGCCGATCCCCTCCGTATTCAGCGCGAAGGTACCCAGAATGATCACGCCCATATGACTGATCGAGCTGTAGGCGATAATCTGTTTAATATCCTTCTGCGCGAACGCCACCATCGCGGCGTAGATCACCATAATAATCCCGATCGCGCCCATAACCGGCGCGAAATAGACGCTCGCGGCGGGAAACAGCGGCAGGCTGAAACGCACAAAGCCGTAGGTCCCCATTTTGAGCAGTACCGCCGCCAGCAGCACGGAGCCGATCGTGGGCGCCTGCCCGTGCGCGTAGGGCAGCCAAGTGTGAAAGGGAAACATCGGTACTTTGACCGCGAAACCTATCCCCATCGCCACAAAGAGCCATATCTGCTGAGAGTAGGCGATCGGGTGCCTGTGCCACTGAACGATATCGAAGGTCAGAACGCCTAAATCCTGATAGCAGATCCACGCGAAATATAGTATGCCAAGCAGCAGCAGCAGCGAGCCGCTGAAGGTGTAGATAAAGAACTTGATCGCCGCGTATATTCTGTTGCCGCTGCCCCACGCGCCGATAATATAGAGCATAGGTACAAGCGAGAACTCCCAGAAAAAATAGAAGACAATCGCGTCCAGCGCCGCGAATACGCCGATCATCGTCATCTCTAACAGCAAGATCGACGCGACGAGATTTTTCAGCCGTTCGGTCGGTCCAAGCGCGATCAGCGCTATTAACGTGATAAAGGCGCTAAGCACGATCAGAAAGAGCGAGATGCCGTCCACGCCGACCTTGTAGCTAATCCCAAGCGACTCGATAATGGGCAGCGTATAGACAAACTGCATACCTAAAGTTTCGTTTACGAACTCGTAATTGTCGTCAAACAGATACCACAGCGCCAGCGCCAGCGCAAACTCGATTGTAGCGATCGCCAGCGCGGCGATCCTGACGCGCTCTTTTGGAATGGCAAAGCACGCGAAAGCGCCCAACATCGGGAAAAAGATTAAAACCGAAAGCAGATAAGAGGACATCACGCTCCTTTCACTAAAGAGGCTACAAAGGCGATCGCAAGCAGCGCGACAAGCCCCGCGCTCATCCATCTAAGCATATGCGAGAGATTGCCCGTCTGCATTTTGCGCAACCGGAAGCTGGCGGACATAGTAACTTTCGCGATCAGATCGACGATAAAATCCACGATCTTAAGATCGATCTTCTGCCACAGCAGTTCGCTTATCTTGATATACGGCGCGATAATCGCTTTTTTGTACAGCGCCGGAATATACCACTCGTTACTCAAAAACTTAAAGATCGGGTTGTTTTGCCAGCTTGGATCGAAGCCGCCTCTGGCGTATTTCCACACGGCGAACGATACGCTCAAAATTACCAGCGCCAGCGTAGCGCCAATCAGCGCGTACTCCGTCGTATGTTCCAGATGCGGCGCGCTTACGGACAACATTTTGGATACAAGCTCCGTGAAGCTATGCTCCAAAAAGCCCGCTACGATCGCCAAGATCGCAAGCGGCGACATAGCGATCAGCATAAACTTCGGCGCTTCGTGCGGGTGGATATGCAGTTTTTCGTAGTTCGCCTCTTTGCCGAAAAAGACGACCATCACGACGCGGAAGCCGTAAAACGCCGTCATAACCGCCGTGATCAGCAAGAGCGCCCAGATAACGATATGCCCGCTTCCGAAGGCGACCTCTAAAATCTTATCTTTGGAGAAAAAGCCCGCGAAAGGGTATATGCCCGCAAGCGCGATCGAGGCGATCGTCATCATAATCGCCGTCGGTTTCATCGCCGCGTACAATCTGCCCATCTTGCGGATATTAAGCTCGTCATGCATAGCGTGCATCACATTGCCCGCGCCCAAGAACAGCAGCGCCTTGAAAAAGGCGTGCGTCGTCAGGTGAAACAGCGCCACCCAGTAGTAGCCAAGCCCCGCCGCGACAAACATATAGCCAAGCTGAGAGAGCGTCGAATAGGCGATAATGCGCTTAAGATCGGTAGCCACAAGCGCCATCGAAGCGGCAAAAAAGGCGACAAACGCGCCCAGCGCCGCGATAAGCGCGCTAAAATCGGCGACGATCGTATAAAGCGGATTGGCGCGCACCAGCAGATAAACGCCCGCCGTAACCATCGTCGCGGCGTGGATCAGCGCCGAAACGGGCGTTGGACCCTCCATCGCGTTGGCAAGCCAAGTGTGGAGCGGAAACTGCGCGGATTTGCCCATCGCGCCGATAAACAGCAGCGCGGCAATCCAGATCAGCACGCCCTGCTCCACAAAACGAAACGACGCGAACGCCTCGTCGTAACGAAGCGTACCGACCTGCCAGTAGATCAGGAAAATGCCCAGCAGCATACCCAGATCGGCGATGCGGTTCATAATAAACGCCTCGTTTGCCGCCCACGACGCGAACGGTTTGTGATACCAGAAGCCAATCAGCAGATAGGAGCAGAGCCCCACGCCCTCCCAGCCGATAAATAGCCCAAGAAAGTTGTCGCTCATCACCAGAACCATCATCGAAAAGACGAAGGCGCTCAGGTAGCTGAAAAAGCGGTTGAAACTCTTATCGTGCGCCATATAGCCGATCGAGTAGATATGCACGACGGTCGAGACGATCGTAACGACGCTCATCATCACGACGCTGATCTGATCGGCTACGAAGCCAAATTGCAGATTCAGCCGCCCCGATACGATCCAGTCGCACAGCGAGACGCTTACCCTCTCGCCGCTTGAAAAGATAAGATACAGCAGCGCCAGCGAAGCGCACAAAGAGAGCGCCAAAAGCGCGGTTGGAACTAGCCCCGCGATTACGCGTTTCTCGCGCGCGCCGAAAAACAGCCCCGCAAAGAGCGAACCGGCAAGCGGGGAGAATAACGCGATTAGCAGTAACGCTTCCATATTGCCTCCCCCTATCCGTTCATATTTTTAATCACATTGAGATCGAGCGTCCCTTTGCGTTTGTACAGCAAGATTAGCAGCCCAAGCCCCACGGCGACCTCCGAAGCGGCGATCGCCACGATAAAGAAGGCGAAAATCTGCCCCTCTATCGAGCCAAGATAGCGCGAAACGGCGACCAAGCCGATATTGACGCTGTTTAGCAGTATCTCCGTGGCGAAAAACAGCGTCAGCAGATTCTGCCTGCGCATAACGCCAAACAGCCCGATCGCGAATAAGATCGCGCTGAGAACGATATAGTGGGTTAGCGTGATCATTTCTTGCGCTCCTCCTCGTGCGAATACTCCATTTTTTTGCTCGCCAGCACGATGGCGGCGATCATCGCCGTCAAAAGCAGCAAACCGGAAAGCTCAAAGGGCAGAATATAGGTGGTAAATAGGCTCGTTCCGATCGCCTGCGTATTGTCGCCGCTTGCCGTCAATTCGGCGTTTTGCGAGATCGCAAGCAGCGGGACGGCGACCATCGCCGCCACGATCGCCGCGCACGCCGCGGCTAAAAACAGCGCGAGTTTTTGCGAGCCGATCGTCTCGTTAAGCGGTTTTGTGGAGTCGAAAAACATCATACCGAACACATAGAGCGCCATCACCGCGCCCGTATATACCACGATCTGAACCACGCCCATAAAATCCGCGCCCAAGATAAAGAAAAACGCGCCGACAAAGATCATACCCGCCGCCAGCGCGGCGAAGGCGTAGATAGCCTCCTTCGCCGTTACGGCGATCGAAAAGCAGACGACGGTCAGCGCGGCGAAAAAGTAAAACGAGATTGCCTCAAACATCGTCGTCTCCTAATACGCCAGCGGCGTTTTTTTGAGCGCGCTATCGGCGCTGGGGGTAACCGCGCCGAAGCCCTCAAACTCTTTTTGCAGTTTGATCGCCTCTTTGCGCGAAAGCAGGTCTTCTTTGATCGAAAAGTGCGCCCTTTGCTTGCTGGCGTTTTCGTAGCGATCGCCGTGAACGATCGCAAGCTCGGGGCAAACCTCGGCGCACAATCCGCAGTAGATGCACCGCCCGAAGTTGATCGTATAGTCGAACACCTTCTTGCGCCCGTCCTCCCCTAGCCCCGTATCCATTCGTATGCAGTGCGAAGGGCAGATCTTTTCGCACAGCCCGCACCCTATGCAGCGCTCGGAGCCGCTTTCGCTCAATCTGAGCAGCTTGTGAATGGCGCGGTAGCGTTTGGACAGCGGCAGCCGCTCCAGCGGATAGATCGTGGTATGCGACGGGTCTTTTACCATCACCTTAAACACGATCAGCAATCCTTTGAGCAGCTCCAGCCCCAGACTGCGACGGACGATCTGCGCGAACTTCTGCCAACCCGTTTTGGGGTATGGCGGCAAAGCGATATCAAAATAACCCTGTTTCATATTTACTCCCACAAGATAACCGCGGCGGTGATCAGTATATTGACGACGGCAAGCGGCATCAGAACCTTCCAGCACAGCCACATAAGCTGATCGGGGCGGATATGAGGCCACGCGCCGCGCACGAGGATAAAGAAAAAGAAAAAGAACGCCACCTTCAACACGATCGCGATCGCGCCCGGGATAATATAAAAGTCGTTGTAACCGCCAAGAAAGATTAGCGAGATCAAAAAGCTAATCGTAAACATATTGGCGTACTCGCCGATGGCGAACAACCCCCAGTGAATGCCCGAATACTCGGTGGCGTAGCCTACGACGATCTCCGCGTCGTGTTCCATCAGATCGAAGGGCGTGCGGTTCGTCTCGGCAAAACCCGCCATCATAAACAGCGCGAAGGCAAGCGGCTGTTTGAAGATCATCCAGTCTAACAGCCCGCCGGCTTGATAGTCGTTTAAGCTGATCAGCGAAAGCGATCCGACCAGCAATATAGGACTAAGCAGAGCCAGCCCGCTGACCACCTCGTAGCTGATAAGCTGAATCGCCGTTCTCGCGCCGCCAAGCAAAGAATATTTGCTCACCGAGGCGATCCCGCCAAGCAGCGGACCGTAAAGCCCCGCCGCCATTACGCCCATCACAAACAACACGCCGACATTAATATCCGCCACGATCGGCTTGATCGTATGCCCAAACGCCTCGAAAGGCGGTAAAAACGGCACGGCGCTCATCGCGATAAACGCGGTGGAGGCGGTGATGATCGGCGCGATAAAAAATATAGGTTTGATAGCGCGGCTAGGAATAATGTTCTCTTTGGTGAACATCTTGATCCCGTCGGCTACGATCTGCAACAAGCCAAACGGACCCACGTGCATAGGACCTTTGCGCCGCTGCATAAACGCCAGCAACCGCCGCTCGAAATAGGTGCCGTAACCGGCCAGCGCGGAGAATATCAAAACGACCAAAATCGCTTTAACTATCGTCGCGGCAATAGCAAATATATCGTCCATCGTTACCCCTTCGCGATCTTCGCCGATTTGAAGCGCCAGCCCTCGCCAACGCCGATAAAGGCGAACTCGCCCCGAATATACTTATCCTTTCGCGCCGTCAGCCATATTGACGCGCCGTCAATCGTAACCTTTACCCTGTTTCCGTCGTTCAAATCGTGTTTTTCCAAAAACGCCTCGCTCGCCAAAAGCGCGTCGGAGCTTGAAGCATACGGTTTCAACTGCTCGATCGATCGCGCCGAATAGAGAACTACGCCGCTTAATTTGGGCGGTTTTGGCGGCTCTAGCGCGTCTACGGGCTCGCTAACATAGCCGATCTCCAGCTCGAAGCCGCGCAGCTCCTCGCCGTCCGCGCCAAACTCGTTTCGCAGCTCGTCGAAAGGGCGACCGATTTCGGCGCTTAGATCGACGGTGCGCTCCAAGCGATCGTTTTTGCCCGCGAGGGCGTTATAAAGCTCGGCAAGCGTCCAGCCGCCGTAACCTAGCGCGGGATATATGGGTACGACGCGCCTATCGGCGCTAACGATCGTCCCCTCCTGCTGAATAAGCGCGGGCATATCCAGCTCGTTTTCGCCCTTCGCGCCAAGCGCGGTCAGCGCAAAATCGCCGCTCGCGTTGTAGCCCACGCGGTAGCCCTCCGCGCTCTCGTCGAGATCGGCAAACAGCGCCGCGCCCAGATCGTTGGCAAAGAGCGGCGAAATAACGACCTTAAAGGGCGAATAGCGCTCCAAAAGCCCCAGCATACGAGCCAGATTCTCCCACCGCGGATGCTCGAACAGATCGCTTCCGGCGATAATCGTAAAGCCGCTTTTGTTTTCCGCGAGTTTATTGATCTGCTCAAGCTCAGCTTCGCCGAAAACAAAGCCGTCGATTTTCGCCTTGAGGTTATCGGGCAGTTTGTCGGCGAAACAATTAAGCAGTTTCGCCAGCGCGATCTCCTCCTCGCCGACCTCGCTACGCATAATCAGCATATTTTTGTGCATCGTATCGACGATGGCGTCGCCTACGGGGTGGAAGTCGATTGCCGCGCCTTTTTTGACGACCAGCGCGTTGTTGATCGCGTAGCGAAGCTGTTGGTTGTCGTTTGAGAGGCGAACGCCGATCGAAACCGTGAAATCGCCGATCGTAGCTTTTGATCCGCTATAAAGTTTCCGCCCGCTAACCGATCCGAAGGTTTTCAAGAAGCGCGCCAGCGCGAACGCCGAGGGGTTGATCAGCTTTATTCCCAGCAGTTTTTTGAGCCTGTTTAGGATCAAAATCTCCTCGTTGGTAACCGGCGAGGCGAAGCGGATCGCCTTGGCTTGTTTCAGCGCCGCCACCGCTCTGGCAAACGCCGCCTCGTCTTTTTTCGCGCCTTTGTTGGCGTAGTCGTAGCCAAAACGCCCGCTGGCGCAGAGGCTCTGGAAGTGAAAGTCGTTTGTAACGCGGTAGATCGCCTCGCTTGGATCGTCTATGCCGCCTTGTTTGATTTCATAAACCAGATGACACGCGCTTGGGCAGGAGACGCACGAGGAGGGGACGCGCCTTAATTCCCACGCGTTGCTCTTGTACTGAAAATCGCTCGCGATCATCGCGCCCGTCGGGCAGACCGCCGCGCACTCGCCGCAATCGGTACAGTTGTCGCCTTTGGGCGAATGGGCGATCAGCGATTTGTTCATCTTGTTCCAGATCGCGTACGCGTCTTTGGGCAGGCTCTCTTTGTAGCTTTCGTCGAGCGCCTCGCCGCCGCGCGGGACGGTCGCCAGTGCGGAAACGCCTATCATATCTTTGCAAACGGTAACGCACCGCTCGCAGACGATACACAGCGCGGGATCGTAATGGGTTCTGCCCCAAGTAACCGCTTTGAGATCCAAATCCTTGATCGCGCAGCTTTGCGAGGAGACCTCCTGAAAGAGCGTATTGTCCTGCAACTCGCACTCGCCCGACTTGTCGCACACGCCGCACTGAAGCGGGTGGTTGATCGCGTATATCTCCATAATGGCGCGGCGATCGGCGCGAAGCTCCGGCGTATCGGTAACGACCGTCATACCCTCTTTGACCTTCGCGTTGCACGAATATACGCGTTTGCCGTCCGCGTCGGTCATACACAGCCGGCACGCCAGCGTGGGCGAGCAGCGCGTAAGACAGCAGATCGCTGGAATATAGATATTGTTCGCGCGCGCGACGGACAGAATGGTGTCGCCCTCGCTGGCAAAAACTTGGCGCCCGTCGATGCTCAGCCCGATGCTCGGCGCTAATTTACCTCCCATTTAACTCGTCCTTTCGCGGATTGACAACCTCGTAACGATACTTAACGCCCGCTTGGATTTTTGGCAAATCAAAGACCTCCAGCTTTGCTACTACGCCCTTCATTCGGGGCGAAACGACGAACCTTCTCGATATGTCGCCCAATTTCGTTTCGATTTTAACATTATCGCCATTTTTTAAGCGAACGGCGGTCGCAAACTGCCGCGAACCGATTAGCTCGCCCTCGCGCTTAAAGGGCTTGTAAACCGCGCAGTAACGCGCTACCGCGCCGTTGAACTCGTTAAACGGCGCGATCGCCTTAGGCGCGAAAACTGATATTTCGGTTTTAGGATTGTCGATCTCGTAAGGCTTCAGATCGTCGAAGGCAATGTCGTTAAACGGCAGCGCCGCGGTCGCGTCGATCGTCCATTTGATAGGCTTTCCGCGCTCCTTCGCAATCTGCGCGATCGTCTCGCCCTCGAAGGCGCGCGCGGCGTTCAGCGGCTTGATAACGCGATCGATCGTAACGATCGTCCCCTCTTTGGCTTCGTTCGGCGCGGCGGGAAAACAGGTTTCGGCTTCGCCGCCGTGCGTATCGCTTGTCAGCGCGATCCCAAGCGCGTTTGGCGTCGGCGGGATCAGCAGAATATCAAAACCGCGCGATCTGAGCGCGCCCAGCATTACGGCGATATTTTCGGCGCGATCGCAAAAGTATATCTCGCCGCCAAGCGCGACGACGGTCTTTTTGCCTATTTTGAGCGCGCCTAGCTCCTCCTCGCCCACGCCGCACTCCGCGCTTAACGAGCCGTCGTCGAGATCGTTTAGCCAGATCGCCAGATCGCCGCTCGAGTCTTTGACGAGCCTTTTTAGCAGCAGCGCGAATACGCCCTCTTCGGTTCCCGTCTCGTAGCGGATAAACGAGGCGAACGGCTTTAGCGACTCCTCCTCGATAGGCGCGAAGGCGTATATGTCCGCGCCCTTTTCCAGCGCCGCTTTTACCAGCGCGCGCTTGATAACCGGCGACTCCTCGCCGACTAGCGGCGCGAAGAGCAAAACGGTATCGGCGCTTTGCAGATCGCTTATCGCGGCGTTGTAGAGCGTTTCGCCGCTGGCTGAAGCGTAACTTTTCAAAAACGCCTGAAAGGCGGCGATCTCGGCGCTGACTACTCTGTAGCCAAGCTCGTTAAGCAGATATATCTCCTCGTTGGTTTCGTCGCCGTTGATTCTGACGCTTTTGGCGTTTTTGTCAAACGGCGGCTGAACGAGGCTTTTTTTGAAGCCGAAACGACCCAGCGCGCACAAAAATCCGTTTTCGGCGTCGCAGGAGACGCGCTTTATCTCGCCGCGCTTCGTTTCTATGATATTGTCGCACCCGCCGACGCAGTACAGACAGGTCGAGGGCGTTTTGTCAAGCTCCCACGCGTTGGCGCCGTATTTGAAATCTTTGGAGACGATCGCGCCTACGGGGCAGACCGACGCGCATTCGCCGCAATCTACGCACCGATCGCCGTCGAAGACGATTTGAGACGAGTATCCGCCCGCCGAGACGGAAAGCGCGCTTTCGCCGAGGGCTTCGTTACAGATTCTTACGCACCTTTCGCACATTATGCACAGCGCGGGATCGTAGGTAAGAACGCGCCAATCCTCGATCGTACGCGGCTGCTCTTTGGCTGAAAATATCTGCTCGCTCAAGCCAAACTCCAGCGCCTTGTTCTGAAGCTCGCAGTCGCCCGACTTGTCGCACACGCCGCACTGAAGCGGGTGATTTACGCAGATCATCAGCATAATTTCGCGGCGCGTCTCAAACAGCGCTTTGCTATTGGTCGTTATTACCGCGCCCTCTTTGACGGGCGTTTGACAGGCGAGCGCGAAGCCTTCCACGCCCTCGATCTCCACAATACAGAGACGGCACGCGCCCGCGGCGGAAACCTTGCTCAGGAAGCAAAGCGTCGGGATATATTCGCCAACGCGCCGCGCCGCTTGCAAGATCGTTTCGTTCTCGTCCGCGCCGACATGCCGTCCGTTAATCGTTATATTGACCATAATTTGCTCCGACAAGCCGCTATATTGACCACACAGAGCCGGCGCTCGCCAGCGTCGGAAACCTTGCTCAGGAAGCAAAGCATCGGGATATATTTGCCAACGCGCCGCGCCGCCTGCAGGATCGTTTCGTTCTCGTCCGCGCCGACAAGCCGTCCGTTAATCGTTATATTGACCATAATTTGCTCCGACAAGCCGCTATATTGACCATATATTAACCATTTTCCAAGCGGGCGCCTTTCGCGCCGCTCTCCTCCGTCCGCTCTTTTTTTGCGGTTAATTATACAGACTATCGCTTCTATCTAAGTTTTTCCGTCCCTCCCCTTTCACAATTCCCCCCTTATTAAGGGGTTTATCGTTCCCGCGTAGGCGCCTCTCCCCTCCCCGACAAGGCGGGTTTGCGCGCGATCGCCGCTACGCCCCGCTTCCCCCCCCCCGACAAGGGGGGTTTCCCCCGTCATTCCTGCGGTTCGCGTCCGCATTGCGTCATTCCCGCAACGAAGCGATAAGCCCGCGTAAATCGTCATTCCCGCATAGGCGCCAATCCATCTTGTTCCCTATGCGATCGCCGCTATGCCTCGCTTCCCCTTCCCCCCTGATAAGGGGGGACTAAAGGGGGGTTTGCGTCATTCTCGCAGATCGCGCCGTATTGCGTCATTCCCGCGCAGGCGGGAATCCATCTATTAAAAAGCAACTGAGCGTAAAAAACTATCAATTGCATTCTCTCCCCCGCGCCTTGAGCCGCCTTTTGGATCGCGTATTGAGCGTCTAGCGCGACGAAGGGGTATCCCCGTTAGCGAGCAAAGCGAAGCGTTAAACAGGGGAATAGTCGCGCTACGCGAAATAGCGATCTGAAAGGAA
>JAITEA010000079.1 GCA_031282285.1 Helicobacteraceae bacterium | reverse complement strand
CTGTCTGCGCTTACCTTTGCGGCGGGGTTTATATTGGCCGCAATCGGCTTTTTTGATTCAATGACCAGAAGAGAGTTTGAGACTGCCTCAAACATCATTAGCATAATTGTTTCATTGATTTATACGCTTGGTTTCTGGATAAACGCGCAGGCTACGCCCGGCAAGATGGCGTTTGGGGCCAAAATTGTGGACGCTAAAACGCTTGGCGAACCGTCGGTGGGACAATATATAGGCAGATATTTAGCCTATATTCTTTCCGCTATTCCTCTAGGTTTAGGGTTTATTTGGGTCGCGTTTGACGAGAAAAAACGCGGCTGGCACGATATGCTTGCGGGCACGCTTGTCATAAAACGCAATTAAAAGAAACGAAATGGAAGCAAGGTTTGTAGGCATTGTTGAAAGACTGGTTAGGGAGCAGGGTAAAGATGTTCTGATTAACTCCGTAAAATGCAAAGCGTTTTTGAGCGACTACTCGCAAAACGAGTTCAAAAAAGAACGACATCTATTGACGATCGCTATCGAAGCTGGCGCGGGACAGGCGATCGCAAACGCCGGCGATCTGACGATCTGCAAAAAACAGCAAATCCGCTTTCTAAAAGAAGATCGCTTTATCGACGAAACCGCCGCCGCAGAAGCTATCGATCTGTTGGCGTTTGTTCTGCGCGGCGATCGAAGCAAATCTATCGCTTCTACCCAATCGAATAGCCAACAATCGCAAATTGCGCCGCCGTATAATCCGCCGCCGCAATATCCGTATAATCCGCAAGGCGGTTATCAACAACAATCGCCATATTTTCCGCCGCCAAAT
Organism: Helicobacteraceae bacterium; assembly: GCA_031282285.1. Lineage (GTDB taxonomy): Bacteria > Campylobacterota > Campylobacteria > Campylobacterales > SZUA-545 > JAIRNH01. The sequence continues at coordinate 4,158 of JAITEA010000079.1, read as the reverse complement.
ATGCCGTATCCGCCGCCGCCACAGGTGAAATATATAGGCTTTTGGGCGCGGGTTGTAGCGACGATTATCGATAATATTGCGATAACCGCAATCTTGTTTGCGCTGTTTGTTATGTTATACGCGACCGACTTTTTTAACTCGGCGAACGAATACGAGATTGAAGGGATCATAAATATCGTCGGCGTAAGCGTATCGTTAATTTATACGATATGCTTCTGGGTAAACAAACAAGCCACGCCCGGCAAGATGCTATTTGGCGCCAAAATTGTGGACGCCAAAACGCTCGGCAAGCCCTCGGCAGGGCAGTATATAGGCAGATATTTTGCCTATATTCTTTCGTATATTCCGCTTGGTTTAGGGTTTATTTGGGTCGCGTTTGACGAGAAAAAACGCGGCTGGCACGATATGCTTGCTGGTACGCTTGTTATAAAACGCGACTAGAAAGGAATAAAAATGGACGCAAAGCTTATAACTGTCTCCCGTCATTCTCGCGTAGGCGGGAATGACTGGGAAGGACGCGGGAATGATTAAACAAGCAAAAGGAGAGGCGAAATGGAAGCAAGGTTTATAGCTATTGTCGAAAGACTAGTTGGGGAACAGGGCAAAGAGGTTCTGATTAACCCAGTAAAATGCAAAGCGCATTTGGCGGATTACTCGCAAAACGAGTTCAAAAAAGAACGGCATCTATTGACAATCGCTATCGAAGCGGGCGCGGGACAGGCGATCGCAAACGCCAGCGATCTGGCGATCTGCAAAAAACAGCAGATTCGTTTTTTGAAAGACGATCGCTTTATCGAAGAAGCCGCCGCCGCCGAAGCCATAGATCTGTTGGCGTTTGTCCTGCGCGGCGATCGAAGCAAATCTATCGCTTCTGCTCAATCGACTGCCCAGCAATCGCAAATTGCGCCGCCATATAATCCGCCGCCGCAATATCCGCATAATCCGCAAAACGGTTCTCAACAACAGCCGCCATATAGCCCGCCGCCAAATTACCCCTATCCGCCAAATGCGTCGTATCCGCCGCCAAACTATCCTTATCCGCCAAATTACCCCTATCCGCAGCAGATGGAATATGTGGGCTTTTGGGCGCGAGTTGTGGCGACGATTATTGATAATATTGTGATGACCGCGATCTTGTTTGCGCTGTTTTTTATATTAGGCGCTATCGGCTTTTTTGATTCAATGATCGACGATGAGATTATGGCGATCGCAAATATCGCCGGTTGGATTTTCGGCGTTATTTATGTGCTGGCTTTCTGGCTAAGCAAACAAGCTACGCCCGGCAAAATGGCGTTTGGCGCCAAAATTGTGGACGCCAAAACGCTCGGCAAGCCTTCAGCAGGGCAATATATAGGCAGATATTTTGCCTATATACTTTCGGCTATTCCTCTTGGCTTAGGGTATATTTGGGTCGCGTTTGATAGCAAAAAACGCGGCTGGCACGATATGTTAGCTGGTACGCTTGTGGTAACGCATAAGCAAACAAACGCTGGTTGCTTGGTCGTTCTTGTTTTGGCGTTTATCGTTGTCTTGGGCATATTAGCGGCGGTGGCGTTGCCGAGATTTGCGGGCGTTCAGGACGATGCGATGATCGCTAGCGAAAAGTCGGGCATCGGTTCCGTTCGGGCATCATTACAAGCCATCCGCGGCAGAGCGATTGTAAGTAATGGTAAGGATTTTACGCTCTTCGTTTATGACAAACAGGGCAATAGATACAACACGCAAATTTTTGCGTATAGCGCCGCCGATCCAAGCAACGAAAGACGGCTTAGCGCAAGCAACTATCCAAACGGTTTAAGCCTGCAATCTTGGAGCAATCCCGTAATTTCGCGCGCGTCTAACGGCAGCGATCCATATAGAGGCTCTACGGCGCTAGCGCTAGTTATGGAATCGGGCGGGCGCGATGGATACAGAACCGAAGCCGACGGTCGTTTTACGCTTATAATGGGACCGGCTACCAGCTCTATTACGGACGAATCGCTGGAACTGAATGTAAATCGGGTTTGGGTTTACGATCCAGAAAGCGGCAAAGTTGAGCTGTATAACAGAAATAAATAACGGAGAAAACAGAGCTGAAAATGCAAGTAAATTTATATTGGTTTCAAAGGAGGTTTTCAGCCAATACAAAACGATCGCAAGCGGCGCGGTTTCGCTTATTACAAAAGGCGATCTATCGATAGATCGGCGTTTGCCGAAATCATATAAAAAGGAGCAAGAATGTCGTTATTAGACAAAGTGGAGATTCCCAGACGGACGATGACGCTGTTTTTTCTGATCGATTCGTCGGGCAGTATGGACGGCTCTAAAATAGGAGCGGTCAATTCGGCTATAGAAGAGGTTATCCCGATGCTGCGCGAGCTGTCCGAAGAAAACGCCGACGCGCTGATCAAAATAGCCGCGTTGCAGTTTTCCGACGGCGCGAGATGGCTTACGCCTTCGGGTCCCGTGGAACCGTCGCAATTTCATTGGCAATCGGTTTACGCAAACGGGCTTACCGATTTAGGCGCGGCGTGCGCGGAGCTTAACGCTAAACTATCGACAAAAGCGTTTATGGCGGAAGCGAGCGGCTCTTACGCCCCAGCGATATTTTTGCTATCCGACGGCGCGCCTACCGACGATTGGGAGCGGCATCTAAACGCGCTAAAAAACAACAACTGGTTCAAAGCGGGCGTTAAGGCGGCTCTGGCGATTGGCGAAGGCGCGGATTTTGACGTGTTGGCGGAGTTTACCGGATCGCACGAATCGGTGTTAATGACGCATAACGCCGCCGCGCTGAAAAAGATGATCAAATTTGTCAGCGTTCGCGCATCGCAGGTGGCAAGCAAGAGTACCAACGCCGGCGCGATCGCGGGCGACGAAGCGAAACAGATCGAGCTAAACGAAGCGCTTCAAGATTTCAGCGTCGAGGTCGCGCAATCAGATAGCGGAGACGAGTGGTGAAAACCGATTATCAATCGTTCGTCTATACGACTATAGGCGTCAGCCACGCAAAAGAGGGCAAGGCTTGTCAGGACTGCTCCGCGAACTACAGCGACGGCAAGAGAGTGATCGTCGCGATTTCGGACGGGCACGGCGAATCAAACTGCTTTCGTAGCGATCGCGGCGCGAGATTTGCCGCAGATTGCGCGATAGACAATATCAGGGCGTTTGTCGATCGCTATCGCGGACCGGCAAACAAGGCGCTTGACGCGAAAGCAACGCTTGAAAAGGCGATCGGCGCTTTGGTGCGAAGCGTGGCGAGTTCGTGGCAGGCGAAGGTCGAGGAGCATTACGCGGAAACGCCTTTTACCGCCGAAGAGCTGGCGCAATGCGACGAAAAACGGCGCAAACGATTCGAGGCTGGTAAAGAGCCGTTCAAAGCCTACGGCGCGACGCTGATCGCCGCGGCGATTGCGGAAAATTACTGGTTTGGCTTTCAGATCGGCGACGGGCGATTTACCGCGCTGAACGCCGACGGCTCGTTTAGTCAGCCCGTGCCGTGGGACGAGAAATGTTTTCTGAATATCACAACATCGATCTGCGATTACGACGCAAACGATCGCCCCCGCGTATATTGCGAGCTGAACGCCGAAAAAGAGCCGCCGATTGCGCTGTTTTTATGTAGCGACGGCATAGACGACAACTACCCCGCCGACGAGAAAGAGAACGCTAAATATCTCTATCGGCTCTACGCGCAGATTGCGATCGCTTTCGCCGAAGAGGGCTTCGACGCCACGCGCAAACAACTTGGCGATCTATGCGACTCTTTTGCCAAAAAGGGCAAGGGCGACGATACGAGCCTTGCGATCGTCGTCGATACGGCGAGGATCAAAGCGATCGCGCCCGCGATGAAAGCGCTGGCGGAAAAACCAATCGAGCCGCCGCAGCCCGCGGTAGGCGACGAAAAACCCGCTCCAAGCGACAAGCAAGAGATAATTGCTTTGAAGAGTGGCGCAACGCCAAATTCGTCTCCAGATTACGATCTGTTAGAGAAACAACTGAAAACAAGCAAGGCTTACAACATTTACAACGCTTTGCGAAATATGTCGATCTTTTTGCTGATCGTTGTCGTCGCGCTTGCGGCGTTTATTGTTTTTGAATGGCGCTCGGGCGACGCAAACAAGGATCGCTTGAGCGCCGCGCCGCCAGAACATAATCTATCGGCTTCCGAAGAAAGCG
>JAITEA010000077.1 GCA_031282285.1 Helicobacteraceae bacterium | reverse complement strand
AAATGTTCCATCAGTAAAACTCCTTTTCATTGGCGCGGGTCATCAGCGCCTCCACGCTCGAAAGCGGATCGCCGCCCTCGAACAGCTTGATCGTCTCAAACGCGATCGGCGCGCGCAGTTTGTCGCGCTCGGCGATCTTGACGATCGCGCGCGCGGTCGGCACGCCCTCCGCCACTTCGCCAAGCTCGTCGAGAACGCTTTGCAGCGTCCGCTTCTGCCCCAGCGCGAAGCCTACGCGGTAGTTCCGGCTTAGCGCGCTCGTGGCGGTCAGCGTCAGATCGCCAACCCCCGCCAGCCCCAGAAAGGTTTCCAGCTTCGCGCCGAAAAACAAGCCAAAGCGCGTCATCTCCGCAAGCCCGCGCGTGATCAGCGCCGCTCTGGCGTTCGCGCCGAGTTTCAGGCTGTCGCACACGCCCGCGGCGATGGCGATCACATTTTTGTACGCGCCGGCTATCTCCGCGCCGATCACGTCAGACGATCGGTAGGTTTTGATCCAGTGCGGAAAACAGCGCGTAAAATCCGCCGCCGTCTCTTCGGATTCGGACGCGATCGTAAGCGCCGTGGGCAGTTTTTTGATAACCTCCGCCGCGAACCCCGGACCGCTTAAAAACGCCGCGTTTTGGCTTGGCGCGAAATTGGCGTATATCTCGTTGAGAAATCTGCCGTTTTGCGCGTCGATCCCTTTGCTCGCCACGAGAATCTTCTGCCCGTTGAAGCGAAAGCGCGTTTCGAGCCACTCTCGCGTAGCCTGCGCGCTAATAGCCATCACCAGCAAAGGCGCGTCCATAGCCGCTTCGATAGTCGTCAGATTTGGCAGATCGCGCCGCGCCCGCGAAACGATATGCGCCTCGATATTAGCGTCCAGAAACGCCGTTTGCAGCGCCTGTCCCCATTTGCCCGCCCCGATAATCGCCAACCGCACGATCGTCTCCCGCTAAGAATAGCGAAATTGTAGCGCGTTGCGGTTTAGCGGCAATCGGATACAATCTGCCAAAAAACAGGCTGGTTTATTTGTCTTTTGATTACTCTACGCTTCGCAAAGTTCTTTTCAAGCTCCCGCCGGAAGCGGCGCACTCGCTCGCCGAGCTTTTCCTACGCGGCGCGGCGCAAACGCCGTTCGCGCTTGGCGCAATCTCCAAGCGTTTTACCGTTTGCGACGACGCGCTAAAGCAGACGATAAACGGCTTAACCTTCCATAACCCAATCGGGATCGCCGCCGGTTTCGACAAAAACGCGACGATGATTAAACCGCTCGCCGCGCTGGGCTTCGGCTTTGTCGAGGTTGGCACGATCACGCCCAAACCGCAGAGCGGCAACCCTAAACCGCGCCTGTGGCGGCATCTTGAGCTTCGTTCGCTGCAAAACGCGATGGGGTTCAACAACGACGGCTTAAATATGGTAATGGCGCGCGCGGAGGCGATTACGCCCTTTGCGATCCCAATCGGCGTAAATCTCGGCAAAAACAAAACGACGCCCAACGAAAAGGCGCTTGACGACTACCGCGCCGGCGTTTTGAGAGCCGAAGCGGCTAGCGACTATCTGGTTTTCAATCTCTCGTCGCCGAACACGCCCGCCTTGCGCGAACTGCAGAGCGAGAGCTTCGCGCGCGAACTGTTTGCTATGGCGCGATCGATTACGCAAAAGCCGATCTTTTTGAAGATCGCGCCCGATCTTCAGCCGCACGAGGCGCTGGCGGTTATTTTTGCCGCGATCGACAACGGCGCGAGCGGGGTTATCGCGGCGAACACCACGAACGACTATACGCTAATCGCGGGCAGCGAAGCTCGCGGCGGCGGGATTAGCGGCGCGAGCCTGACCAAAAAATCGCGCGAATTTTTCGGCGCGATCGCCAGAGAGCTTCACGGCAAAACGACGCTGATCGCAAGCGGCGGGATTATGAGCGCTGAAGAGGCGTGGGCGCGCGTCAAATTGGGCGCGAATCTGACGCAGATTTTCACCGGATTTATCTACGAGGGTTTAGGCGCGGCAAAAACGCTGAACGAGGGCGTTTTGGCGCTGATGAAAGCCGAAGGGTTTAACACTATCGGCGAGGCGGTAGGATGCGATATACGATGAAATACGCGGCGATATTTACGATTTTAACAGGAGTATTAATGGCTCTGCCTAATATAGAGATTCAAACGCTGGAAAACAACCTTACCGTCGCGGCGATCGAGACGAAAAACGGCTCCGGCGTGGCGAGCGTCGATCTGTTTTACAAGGTCGGCAGCAGAAACGAGATTATGGGCAAAAGCGGGATCGCGCATATGCTGGAACATATGAACTTCAAAAGCTCCAAAAATATGGCGGCGGGCGAGTTTGACCGGATCGTCAAAAGTTACGGCGGCGTTACCAACGCCTCGACGGGCTTTGACTATACGCATTACTTTATCAAATCCTCTTCGAGGAATATCGACCGATCGCTTGGGCTGTTTGCCGAGCTTATGCAAAACCTGAGTTTGAAAGACGAGGAGTTTCAGCCGGAACGAAGCGTCGTAGCCGAAGAGCGCCGCTGGCGCACGGACAATTCGCCCTTTGGCGCGATGTATTTCGAGCTGTTTAACATCGCCTATCAATACCACCCCTATCACTGGACGCCGATTGGCTTTATGGGCGATATAGAGTCGTGGAGCGTAGAGGATATACGAGCCTTTCACGCCGCGTGGTATCAGCCGCAAAACGCCGTGCTGCTGGTCGCGGGCGATTTCAACGCCAGCGAGCTGTTCGATCTGGCGAAAAAACATTTCGGCGGCATCAAAAACGGCGTCGCTTTGCCGAAAATAGGCGCGGTGGAACCCGAACAGCGCGGCGCGAGACGATCGGAGATCAGAAAAGAGAGCGAAGTTGAGATGCTGATGATCGCGTGGAAGATTCCCGCCTTCAACCACTCCGATATTCCCGCTCTGAACGCGCTCGCATCCTTGCTTGGAGAGGGGCAGAGCTCGCGGCTTCAGGAGCGGCTGGTCGATAAACTGCGGCTGGTTAATTCTCTGCACGTCTATACGATGGAGCTAAGCGATCCGAGCCTGTTTATGGTTATGGCGGTTTGTAATCAGGGCGTGAAAGCCGAACGGGTCGAGAGCGAGATTTTAGCCGTTATCGCCGAGGCGCAAAAGGCGCAGCCGCCGCAAAAAGAGGTCGATAAGATCAAAATTATGGCGCGAAGCGAGTTTGTCAGATCGCTAGAAGGCAGCGATTCGCTCGCGGCTATTTTCGGCGATTATCTCGCGCGCGGCGATCTTAAGCCGCTGTTAAATTACGAAGAGTCGATAGCGAATCTTACGCCGCAAGCCATTCGCGGCGCGGCGCAGAAATATCTGAACGCCGATCGTTCCACGACAATTATTTTAAGGAGCAAGTAGCGATGTTCTCAGGTTTGATTACCGCGTTAATTACGCCGTTCAAAAACGGCAAGATCGATTTCGACCGGTACGAAAAATTGATCAAGCGTCAGATCGCGTTAGGCGCGAGCGGCGTAGTCCCCGTTGGCACGACGGGCGAAAGCCCCACGCTAAGCCACGCGGAGCATAAGGAGTGCGTAGAGGCGGCGATCGCCGTATGCAAACGCGGCGGAACCAAGGTCGTGGCGGGCGCGGGCAGCAACTCCACGCTGGAAGCTATCGATCTGGCGCGGTTTGCCCAGAAAGCCGGCGCGGACGCGATCTTGTGTATCGCGCCCTACTACAACAAGCCGACGCAGGAGGGTTTGTACCGCCACTACAAAGCGATTGCGGAGGCGGTAGAGATTCCTATTATTCTCTACAATGTGCCATCGCGCACCGGTTCGGATATTCTGCCGCAGACCGTATTCCGTCTGGCGGACGAGGCTAAAAATATCGTCGGGATCAAAGAGGCTACGGGCAGTATGGAGCGAGCCGTCGCCATAGGCGCGATCAGACCCGATTTCGCCGTTATCAGCGGCGAGGACGCGATCAACTATCCTATCGTAGCCAACGGCGGCAGAGGCGCGATCAGCGTTACGGGCAATCTGCTGCCCGATCTGGTAAGCGACTGCATACAGAGTACGCTCAAAGGCGATTACGGGCGCGGCAAGCGGCTGAGCGATCTGCTATATCCGATCAATAAAGCGCTGTTTTTGGAGAGCAATCCGATTCCTATCAAAGCCGCGATGTTTCTTAGCGGGCTGATCGAGACGCCGGAGTATCGCCTGCCGCTGGTCGAGCCGAGCGCCGAAACGATAGCGCAGCTGGAAAAGACGCTGAAAAATTACGAGGTCAAGGGGTTTTAATGTCGGAGTTCAAAAACAAAACGCTGGTTCTTAGCGGCGGCACGCGGGGTATCGGCAGGGCGATAATTACCAAGTTCGCGCAGAACGGCGCCAATATCGCCTTCACATACAACAGCAACGAGGAGGAGGCGAAGGCGATCGCGGCGGATTTTGAGAAAACATACAAGATCAAGGCGCGATACTACGCGCTGGATATTTTGCAGCCCGAAACCTACAAGGGCGTTTTCGAGGCGATCGACAAGGATTTTGACGAGGTTAATTTCTTCATCTCCAACGCGATCATCTCCGGTCGCCCCGTCGTCGGCGGCTTCGCGCCCTTTATGCGGCTGAAACCCAAAGGGCTGAACAACATCTACACCGCGACGGTTTTGGCTTTTGTGATCGGCGCTCAAGAGGCTGCCAAGCGTATGGAGAAAGCCGGCGGCGGATCGATCGTGGCGATCAGCTCCACGGGCAATCTGGTGCATACCGAAAACTACGCGGGGCACGGCACGAGCAAGGCGGCGCTGGAGATTATGGTCAAATACGCCGCCTTCGAGCTTGCGAGCAAAAATATCCGCGTCAATACGCTCTCCGGCGGTCCTATCGACACGGACGCTTTGCGCAAGTTTCCCAACTACGAGGAGATCAAAGCCGCGACCATCGCCCGCACGCCGCTGGGCAGAATGGGGCAGGCGGGCGATCTCGCCGGCGGCGCGCTCTTTTTGTGTTCCAAAGATAGCTACTGGGTCAACGGGCAGACCATTATCGCCGACGGCGGCAGCTCGTTTACTTGATATGAATCTGCCAAACGCGCTGGCGTGGGGGCGGATTGTCGCCGCGCCGCTGATATTCTTTCTGCTGGTAAGCCGCGATCTGCTGGGGTCGATTCACCCGTCGTGGCTGGATTATTTCGCTGGGTTGCTCTTTGTTTTCGCGGCGATCACCGACTTTTTCGACGGTATGATCGCCAGAGCGTTTGATCAAGCCACCAAACTAGGCTCTATCCTCGATCCGCTCGCCGATAAACTGCTGACGCTCGCCGCGTTTTTGGGGCTGGCTATAACGGGACGCGCTAACGCGTGGGCGGTTTTTATCATCTTGGGGCGGGAGTTCTTTATCACGGGGCTTCGCGTCGTCGCGGCGGCGGAGGGCAAAACGGTGGCGGCGTCCGCGCTTGGCAAGTGGAAAACGGGCGCGCAGATCGCCGCGTGCATAGCGCTGATCGTCGATTGGTTTCCCTATCTGGGCGGCGCTTTTTTGTGGCTTGCCGTCGTTATGTCGATCTGGTCTGGATACGAGTATGTCCGCGATTATATGTCGCCGGATTAGGAGGCGTTTATGAGGGCGTTATGGTTAGTTTTGGCGCTTTGCGTCTCGCTCTTTTCCGCGCCGCCGGATAAAGATTTAGCAAGCCGCTACGCCAACGAGGGGATCGCGGCGTACAACGGCGGCGATTACGCGGCGGCGCTTGAGAAATTCACGCGATCGATCGACGCCGATCCGAGTTTTGCCGACGCCTATTACAATCGCGGCAACGCCCGCTACGCGCTTGGCGATCAAAACCAGTCGATCGCCGATTATTCGCGCGCGCTTAAACTCAATCCAAAATACGCTCTGGCTTACGCCAACCGCGGCGCGGTTTACGCCAATCTGGGCGATCATAAAAGGGCGATCTTGGACTACGATCAGGCGATAAAATTAGACGCAAATCTCACGCTCGCCTATTACAATCGCGCCGAAGCGCATAGAATATTAAACGATCCGCAAAGCGCGATCGCCGACTACGGACGAACTATTAAATTAGACGCGAACTACGCGAAAGCCTATGTTATGCGCGGCGCGACGAACGCCTATCTAGGCGAATACGCAAAAGCGATTAGCGATTACGATCTGGCGATCAAGCTGGATGCAAACGACGCTATGATCTACTACTATCGCGGGATTTCGCGCCATTATCTAAACGATCTAAAAAGCGCGATCGCCGACTATAGCCGCTCTATCGCGCTAAATCCAAATTACGCCTACGCATACGCCAACCGCGCAAGCGCTTACGGGCAGAGCGGCGATCTGAAAAACGCCGCGGCGGACGCCAAAAAAGCGTGCGATCTGGGCGATTGCAAACTGTTAGAATATATGAAGGCAAACTCGCTTCTGCCCAAATAATCTATAGCGCCGCTAAGACGGCGGCTAATACAAATATCCCTCGCCGTCAAAGTAGAGCCAAAAACGCGCTTCGCGGCGATCGCTTATCAAAACCTCTATCTCCACGCGATCGCTTAATGAAATCGGACGCGACGGCGAAGCGCCGCTCCAATCGCCGCCCAGAGCGCCGATCCAAGTTCCAGTATACGGATCGTATTGCGTCCAGCCGCAACGAAACGACGCGTTACCGCCGCTGCGAAATGTAGCGTCGCAAACTAAATGTTTATTAAAGTTATCGATCTGCGTTTTCGTTAAATAATCGTTTGTGAAAAGCCGGTAACCGTCAACCGAAGCCGAAACATAACCCGATTGGTTATCTCCAAGCGAGATTGCAATCTGAGATCGCGCCGCGCCGTTAATCGTTACCCTATTGATAATCCCGATCGAAGCGCCGGTTCGCTCGTCGCTGCGGCGGCTTGATTCGTCGCATCCGCTTAAAAGTAA
>JAITEA010000048.1 GCA_031282285.1 Helicobacteraceae bacterium | reverse complement strand
GCGGCTTCCTCAAACTCCAATTGTTTAGCGGCTTCTTGCATCTTTTTGCTCAGCTCTTTAACCAGCTTTTGCTTTTCGATCGCGGGCATTTTCATCAGCTTATCCCTCTTTAGATCGAGCAGTCTTTGATGATCTTCGAGATGTAGCGTTTCGTCTAGTTTTCTCGCCACGCCGCGCGGCGTTATATTATGCGCCTCGTTGAAGGCGATCTGCTTTTCGCGCCGCTTTTGCGTCGTAGCGATCGCCGCCTTCATCGCCTCGCTCTGTTTTTTGCAGAACATTAAAACCTTGCCGTTAAGGTTTCGCGCCGCCCGTCCCATCGTCTGTATAAGCGCGGTTTCGCTGCGCAAAAATCCCTCTTTATCCGCGTCGAATATCGCCACCAGACTTACCTCCGGCAGATCAAGCCCCTCGCGCAAAAGGTTAATGCCGATTAGCATATCAAACTCGCCGGCGCGAAGCGATCTGATAATCTCGTTGCGCTCGATCGCGTCGATATCGCTATGCAGATATCTTGCGCGAAGCCCCAATTCCAGATAACGCTTTTGCAGCTCTTCGGACATCTTTTTCGTAAGCGTCGTAACTAGTATCCGCTCGCCCCGCGCTATTACTTTTTTCGCCTCGTCGTAGAGGATCGCCGCCTGATTGTCGCTATCGTGAAGCTCTATAACCGGATCCAACAGACCCGTCGGGCGCACGACCTGCTCGGCGATAACCGCGCTATGCTCGATCTCCCACGCGGCGGGCGTGGCGCTGACAAACAGATAGCGCGGCGCTTTGATTATAAACTCGTCGAACTTGAGCGGGCGGTTATCCAGCGCGCTGGGCAGGCGAAAGCCGTACTCGACCAAAACCTCTTTGCGGCTGCGATCGCCGGCGAACATTCCGCGAAACTGCGGCAGGCTGACATGGCTTTCATCGACGATCACAAGATAGGGTTTGCCCTTGATCTCAAAATAATCCATCATCGTATATGGCGCTTCGCCCGTCTCTTTGAGCGTGAAGTGGCGCGAGTAGTTCTCGATCCCCTTGCAGGTTCCCGTAGCCTTCAGCATCTCCAGATCGAACTCCACGCGCTGTTTTAATCGCTGATGTTCCACGATCTTGCCCGCTTTTTCCAGCTCGTCAAGCCGCGTTTCAAGCTCCGATTCTATCGTGGCGATCGCCGTTTTAAGCCGATCGGTTGTTACGGCGAAATTGCTCGCCGCGTAGATGGCGATCTTATCGACGCTCGCTCCAACCTCGCCCGTATACGGATCGAAATAGTAAATGCGTTCCACCTCGTCGCCGAAAAACTCAAAGCGGATCGCCTCCGCCTCCGAATAACCCGGGAAAATATCGACGCTCTCGCCCTGAACGCGCAGACATCTGCGATCAAAATAGGCGTCGTTGCGCTTGTAGCCCATATCGATAAGCTCCAAAAGCCACTCGCGGCGGTTGAGCTCCTGCCCTTTCGAGACGCGGCTGACCATCTGTTTATACTCGTCGGGGCTGCCCAAACCGTAGTTCGCCGACACGGAAGCTACGACGATCACGTCGTCGGCGTTCATCAAACTTGCCGTCGCGCTCAGGCGCAGCCTTTCAAGCTCGTCGTTGATCGCGGAGTCTTTTTCGATAAACAGGTCTTGGCGCGGCAGGTAGGCTTCCGGCTGATAGTAGTCGTAGTAGCTGATGAAATACTCGACGTGGTTTTCTGGGAAAAAGCTCTTGAACTCGTGGTAGAGCTGCGCGGCAAGCGTTTTGTTGTGCGTCATAATCAAGGTCGGTATCTGAAGCCGCTCGATCACGCTCGCCATCGTGAAGGTTTTGCCGCTACCCGTAACGCCAAGCAGCGTCTGATAACGGTTTGCGCTTGCGATCGAGTTTGCCAGCTTGTCGATCGCTTCGGGCTGATCGCCCGCCGCGCCGTAGCCGCTGTGAAGTTTGAACATTTTCGCTCCAAAATCTAAGATTATTCCATAGCTTGGTTAAAATGCGTTTCATAACGGAGGGCGCCGCGTTGTCTATAGCGACTATTTTGACTCCCGAACGCAAACACAGCCTGCGCTGGCTGGGCGAATCGTTTTTTCTGGGCGCGGTTTTATTTGTGTTCTGGGCGCTGCTTTTTATGCAGGAGCGCGACAAACTCTACTCCGCGCAGGATCGCCTGCTATCGGTTTACGCGATCTACACGGAATTGATGTTTGCCGATATCGACGATATGATCTACCGCGTATCCAAACCCTACTTTAATTCCGACAGCCTGAAAACCAGCGTGCTGGAGGAGATGTGGCGCGGCAGGCAAAACGAGGATCCGCTGCTGCATAATGTTCTGCTGCTGGACAAAGACAAGAATATCCTTTTTATGACGAGAGAGACGGACGCAAACGCCGCCGCCGCGCTTTTGCAAACCTACGATTTCGACGGGCTGCCCGTTTCGCCAAGAGGCGTTCAGGTGATCGAGCCGTTTCTAAGCTCGGAGGGCGACGAGTGGCTTATCGCCTTCTCGCGCGTTTTTTACGACGACGCGGGCAAGCCTTCCGGCTACGCGATCGCCGCTTTCAAGCTAAGCGTCGTGGCTCAAAGATACAATCAGCTTACGGAAACGGAGGATAATGTTGTCGCCCTGCTCTCAGTTGACGGCAAGATTATCGCCAAAACCCCGCAGAAAAGCTCAGAGCAGTATTTCGGGCGCGTTTTTCCGGCATATAAAGATTTTACCGAACACAATACAGGCTACGACAAACGACTGGTAACTACGCTGCAAGAGGGCGAAAAGGCGCTGGCGTCGTTTGCTCCGATCAAGGCGTATAATATGATCGTCGCCGTCGCCGCGCCGTACTCGAGCATCTACAGCCGCATTAGGGTGATTTCGGGCGCGTTTACCGTGGCGTGGCTGGCGCTTAGTTTTGCCTGCTGGAAACTGTCGCGCCACTCGTTTCTGGACGAGCAAATGAGGGCGCTTGTGGAGCGCGAAACGAGGCTGAAGCTGGAGAGCAAAGCCGAAGAGGCGCTAATCAAACAGCTAGAAGCCGAACAGAGCAAGCGCGAACACGAAAAGATTTTGATCCAGCAGTCAAAGATGGCGGCTATGGGCGAAATGGTCGCCGCGATCGCCCATCAGTGGCGCCAGCCGTTAAACTCGATCGGGCTGTATGTACAAGATATTCTGGACGCGCAGAAATTCGGTCAGCTTAACGAAGAATATATCAGAAACGCGGTGGATAAAACTATGTGGCAGCTTAGGTTTATGAGCTCCACTATAAACGACTTCAGCAACTTCTTCAAACCCGACAAAGCAAAGGCTACATTCGATCTCTCAAAAGTCGTGCAAAACTCGATCGGACTGATCGCCGCGCAGCTAAAAAGCCACGATATAGATTTCAGCTTCGAGATTCCAAGCGAACCGCTGTGGTGCGACGGTTACGAAAACGAGCTGGGACAAGCGGCGCTAAATCTGATCAACAACGCCAAAGACGCGATCGTGGAGCGGCGCCCGCGCGGCAAAAAGCGCAAGATCGTCGTTAGACTTACGCGCAGCGACAGAAAGGCGCGGCTGGAGGTGGAGGATAACGGCGGCGGCGTGCCTAATCATATTATGGATCGCATATTCGAGCCGTATTTCACCACAAAAGACAGCGACAAAGGCACGGGCATAGGGCTTTATATGAGCAAGATGATCGTGGAGGATAATATGGGCGGTAAGATCGGCGTTTATAACGTGGAAAAAGGCGCCTGTTTTTTCATTATCCTGCCGCTTGCGAAAGAGGGGCTGCGATGACGGCGAAAACCTATCTTGAAGCGCTGGATATTTTGGCGCTAGAGTATCCCAAATGGAACGCGCCGATCGTAACGCTGATCGCCACGCAGTCGCGCGATCCGTTTTTGGTGTTAATTAGCACGATCTTAAGCCTCCGCACCAAAGACGAAACGACGGCAAAGGCGAGCGAGCGGCTATTTAGTCTCGCCAAAACGCCGTTTGAGATGGTTAAACTCTCCGAAGAGACGATCGCGCAAACGATCTATCCCGTCGGGTTTTACCGCGACAAGGCGAAACGGATTTTGGAGATTTGCGCGCGGTTGATCGCCGAGTTTGACGCGCGCGTTCCAAGCGATATCGATACGCTTATCAGTTTTAACGGCGTGGGGCGCAAAACGGCGAATCTTGTGCTGTCGCTGGGGTTTAATCTGCCCGCAGTGTGCGTCGATACCCACGTGCATCGCATCAGCAACATACTGGGCTTTGCGCGGACAAAGACGCCGGAGGAGACGGAGCAAACGATCCGCAAAAAGATTCCCATCGATCGCTGGAGCGGCATAAACGATCTGCTCGTGGCGTTTGGGCAGACGATCTGCAAAAGCGTTTCGCCTATCTGTTCGCGCTGTCCGATCGCTCGTCTTTGCGAAAGACGCGGCGTTACGCGCAGCCGCTAACCA